>NZ_BAAGTT010000026.1:0-276758 GCF_054781775.1 Spirosoma areae
ACCTAACCCGTAAAACGCTGTCCTTTGCCAAAACGGATGATAGTCATTTTGCGCGTACACTCAACTTTATTAACCATTATAATCAAACTAAATCAGCTTGACATTTACCACTACCTATTCCTGATTTGCTAAATGAATGGCGGTCTATTTTAAAAGAAGTTGAGGTTGAATCAGCATCATCATTAATTGTTTCGGCTATCACAGGCTTGTTAAATCTGAATGGCTGGCTCACGACAGAAAAATCAATCCGGGAAGAACTTATCGTGGCGCTTGCCGGCGATGCAGATGGGCGTATAGTTGACAAGTTGCTTGACAAACTTAATCAGGCTAAAATAACCCCAACCTCTTCCTATCGACTTTTAGTTGCTGACTGGCACAGGTGGGCCTATAATAGTTTATTTAAGGATGTTAAACGTTTGCTTCCTGAATGGGCTGCCCTGGTTGATACAAGTAATGAGCAGGAAGATGAGGCCATGATAAAAGAAGCCTTAGGGAACGATAGTACTAAAATCAACAAAGCACGTGTAGGCACCAAAGAGTCTATTTTAACCTTCGCGGTCGACATTGACTTCTCAATAAATTAATCAGCTATAAATCGCCCGGCTATGGAGGATTCTCTGGAATATGTAAAAGAATTTGATGACATAATCGCGCTGAGACGGCGAGATTTGCCCATAAGATATTATTTCGATACCGTAGACATCGTAGCATATATACGTGGTATTTATGACTTTTTTGATAAGCAGAGCGAGACGTTTAATCAAAAGCAATTTGATCGGTTAACAACACTCATTCATGCTTTATTTGGCCATAAATTAATTGGTGATATTTACTTTACGCCAGCCCATCAATATGAGTTAAGCCGTACACTAGCAGACGATTTCAAAGTTGATTATGATAACCCTGTTTTTCGAAATAATTTATCAAGATTTCTAAAAAGGATACTAAAACAACCTACCAATGGCGAGAGTGAAGCAAAACGGCTCGAATTTTATCGAACCAGTCAGGATGTATTCAAAGTAATGACCATGCTTGATCCCCGGCATTGGCAAAGCCGCTTATACTGGTTGGTTGAGAAACAAGGTGTGGTTCAACTTTCAGCTAAACAGGATAATGAGGAGCCTAATCTGGATGTAGCGGCCCCCATTTTTTCCCGGTTGCAAAAAGAACGGCCTGATAAATCTGAAAATAACAGGCGGGACGCACTGGCAATGGAATATTTGAGTCGGCGGGTTGCTAAAGCGAATCACTGGATTGCCAAAGAAAACAACGATGATTCTTTTAAGAAACAGGGATATGTGCCTATTTTTTTTGATTCGCAGGGCATGTTTACAAAAATTATTAATGAGGATCATAACTTACGTGAACTATTCATGATCCGACTGGGATCGCGTGAGATATTTGCGCTTAAACCAAGTGAATTTTTTTTATGTACCAGCTTATACAAAGCCGAAGCCGCAACTGCTGATGATACTACCCAGAGTTTCTACCGAATTACACTGCCTCGCCATCAGCAAAAAATTGATGAATTAGAAAGCCATATAACTAACCTGAATAAATTATGGAAAACCTCTGATAAAGAGCAGTACCATCATCAACGCCAGAAGTTGGCTGAGGCCCTAACCCAATATATCAAAGTTGACTTTTTTCGTAATATCATTAGTCCGCTATTCTCCGATGAAGAGCTCAGGAATCTGATGACTAACTTACGTAAGTTCGGTTTTCAAAATTATACTTTTTTTAACCTTAAGGTAGTCGATCAGTGGTATGAAAGTGATTTCAAAAAATATGCCCAACAAGTTAAAGACGCCTACAGCGACATTGATAATAAATTTTTTTTCTTAGCTTATTTATTAGAAGATTTACCAACCCTACACCAGGCATTAGAACGTTTTATAGGTAAGCATACTGTGCCCCCAAACCTGTATCATACAGTAAGCTTAACACGGTTTGGGTTTCCTGGAATGGTTCAAAAATATTTGGAAAGCGAGTTCTTAAATGCCCAAAACTATAACCGGATTACGCAGCAGGAGTTTGCCCTACAGCTCTATCAGAAATATGTGATTTGGCGTGATGTTAAAAATAATGCCGTACTGTATACTGATGAAAACCGGCGCAAAGAATTATATGAATTGCTTGTTATAATATGGCTTATCGGTGCATATCGATTTGCCCGTGAATTGTATATTCCTGGTGTTCCCTATTCGAATGATATTCTGATGCTCTTTGGGGCGAATTTTGTAAGGGATGATGAAAGTCGTGATTCTGATGATGTCAATACGAACCTAACCCGACGTCAGCGTACAGATGACATTATTTCAAACCTACGCGACAACGAGCGTAATTACTTAAGTGATGGTGGGTGTGAGGTTGTGGCAAACCACTTGGCAACGTCTGCCCAATTACCCATCGACCAGGTTCAGCTATGGATTAACGCACGGGTGGCCGTAGCCTTTCTTGACTATCATATTCTTAATTTATTAGAGGGGGGTATTTTTACCAAATCGCCCGCAGCAGAACCGACTATAATTGATATGAGCCGGGCACAGGAATGTTTACTCATGGCCTTGCAAGCCTATCAGCTTGTAAAACAGTATATATCTTCAGACATTAACCGATTGTTATACGTTACTAATATCTATATTTATTATACAGTTGAAATTGGAAGTAATGATGACTTTAACGCTAAAACGGTGGATACGGCGGTCACTGAATTAACAGGTTATGCCACTACATACACACACTATTGGCATTTTCGCTATGATGATACGCTGGCCCGATATTATCATCGATTATCGTCCAGGTTGATACCTAATGATCAACTGGAACCAACAATTGCCCGGGCTATGAAGGAAACAAAATTTACTTTTGCTACTCATGCGCTTGAACACATTAACCGCGCTTTATCAAGAGCAGAATATAATAAATTATTTAGAGATGTACGTGAAATTAATCAGTATAAATCTGAAATAGATAGATATTTTGCACGCGTGTTAACACTCTATAACCAACAGGTATAAACTAACGATTGACACCTGCTAATCCCGGAAAATCTGGCCATAGCGTTGCGATGGATCAAAAGCTAACCAGTAAAGCTCCAGTTTCAACAAGGGTCAATGTTGATTTCGCAACAGAGAACGGGAAGTATGCACTGACCTCACCGCTTGTGAGGCTGGCACCATCTTTGCGAAATCAAATAACATGATCTTCTATACACAAGTGATTTTGACTGCATGCTTTATTACGTTTACTACCCTAAGTCAGGCGCAGATGGGTGTGCAGAAAACAAGGGCTGGCGTTGCCCAGCGTCCCGATAGGACCACGCCTATCCTGAATCTGGTGACCGGCCAGCGAATGACCATGGAGGCTTATGAGCAATTGGCCAGGAAAGAGCCGGATGCGTATCACTTAGTGCCTGATTACAATGAATATGGGCACAGCAATACCTACACACTGCGGCCAGCCACCCCCGAAGAACGGGAACTGCACCGTTTTCGTGACCGCGACCCGGCTAAACAACCCAAAGCCGGGCAACCCATCGCGCCCTTTGTTATGACTGGCTCCGATGGGAAAACCTACCGCTCAGCCGATTTGCTGGGTAAAGTGGTCATCCTCAGTTTCTGGATTGGCGCCGAAAAGGAGTTCCTGAGCGATGAGCAGCGTACCGACTTCGCCACCGCGCTTCAACCGTACCGCTCCCCAACGGGTCTGGTCGTGCTGGGTGTTCTGAACAGCGAACTGCCAAAAAATCCGAACATAAAATCGCTGCCATTTACACCCGTGCCAAATGCCTACGGATTTCATAATAAATACCACATTACCGGGGTTCCCACAGTAGTCGTCATCGACAAAGCTGGCAACGTGGCGGCCAATTTGCAGGGCGCGGGAGTATATGATAAATTGAAACAGGTGCTGGCAAGGGTGACAAAGTAAGTTTCAGCCGGGCCCCCGGAACGATTCAAGGGTTCAGGTTGGCTGGCGCGAAAGCAACTCTGCGCCAGCCAACCTGAACCCTTGAACTCGAAACCCTTAAACCTTTTCATCGCTTGCCTCCTGACCGTGGGCGAGTTTTTGTTTCAGGTCAAACGTTTGCCCGGCGAAGACAATCAGAATCTGGTGCTCATCGAAGGCGCGTTTCACGGCCATAATGGCTTCGCTCAGAGCCGCCTGCGGGTTCGTCGTGATGGGGTTAATCCAGAACCAGAGTATAAACTGAACGTTCGCATCGGCAAAATTCCGGTAGTGCAGCTCGGTTGGGCGGTCGGGCAGCACAAAGGGCAGCCGGGAAACCGCTGCTATTGCCACCCGCTGAGCCGTTGCCAGGTCATCAATGTACGAAACACCGGCGGCTACTTCGATGCGTCGCTGGCCAAGGCGGGAGAAGTTGGTAATGGGTTTCTGAAATACATCTTTGCTCGGAATCTCAACCGTCTGGCCCTGACCATTATCCATCACAATGGAGCGGAGTTTAATATCCAGCACTTTACCGGTGTAGCCGTTGGTTTCGACCGTGTCGCCCACCTGAATAGGCCGCGCCAGGGCAATCATCGTACCCGAAATAAAATTGGTCGTTAAATCCTGAAAGGCGAAGCCCAGGGCCAGGGCAATCACGCCCGCCCCGGCCAGCAGCGAAGTCACGACCTTGTCTAACCCCAGCACGGCTAAGGCCGCAAATAAGCCGACTGCCATGACCATCACCCGCACAACGGCCCCCGTTAGGTTAATGACTGAAACGTTGTTGCTGATTCGGTCCAGCCCGCGCACGACCCACCGGCTCAGCCAACGGGATAATACAGCAAACAACGCCAGTAAAATGATGGCGACGGCAACCCTGGGGATATACTGAATGGCCGTGCGAATCCAGGCGGAGAGTTCAGCATAAATCAGGCCGGGCGCTTGTGAAAAATTCATCGGGAGCAGATTGGTGGTGTGAGGAGAACGACGCAGCTTTGGTTTGTGTTTCACTCTTTCACTCTTTAAAATGCCCTACCTTTGTGGGATAGAAGATAACCTGTTGATGATGACACCTCCCCCTGCTGTTTACCTGGATAATGCCGCCACCACCCGTCTCGACCCCGAAGTTTTGGACGCCATGTTGCCGCTTATGACCGAGCAGTTCGGCAACCCGTCCTCGATTCATAGTCACGGGCGTACCGTGCGAACGGCCATCGAAAAGGCGCGTAAAACGGTAGCCTCGCTGCTGAATACCTCGCCCGCCGAAATTTTCTTCACATCGGGTGGTACCGAAGCCGACAATACCGCTATTCGGAGCAGCATCGACACCTACGGCCTCACGCACGCTATCACCTCGCCACTCGAACACCACGCCGTTCTGCACACCCTCCAGCACCTGCATGAGCGCGGAACAATTCGGTTGAGTCTGGTAAATATAGACGGGAAAGGCCATGTTGACCTGGCGCACTTAGACGAATTGCTGCGGGCGAACCGGAACGCGAGTGGTGGCCGTTCATTGGTATCGCTGATGCACGGCAATAATGAAATTGGCAATATGCTGAATTTGAACCGGGTAGGAGAGATTTGCCGGGAATACGACGCTATTTTCCATTCCGATACGGTGCAGACAATGGGCCATTTCCGGCATGATTTACAGCAGTTACCGGTGGATTTTATTGTGGGAGCAGGCCATAAATTTCACGGGCCGAAAGGCGTGGGTTTTCTGTACATCAATGCGGAGCGGGTCAACATTCACCCGCTCGTGTATGGCGGCTCGCAGGAGCGAAACATGCGGGGCGGCACCGAAAACGTGTACGGAATCGTGGGCCTGGCAAAAGCCCTCGACATTGCCTACCGCGACATGGACGCGCACCGGCAGCACATTACGGCCCTGAAACGCCGGATGATTGAGCGGCTGCTGGAGAAGATGCCCGACCGCGCCGGAATGCCGGACCACGGCGAACCGGTGGCCTTCAACGGCGATTCGGCGAATGTCGATACCAGTTTATACACCGTGCTGAACGTCAGCCTGCCCGCATCAGACATGAGCGATATGCTGCTGTTTAGCCTGGACATTGCCCGGATTTCGGCGTCGGGTGGGTCGGCCTGCACGAGCGGCTCAACGGTTGGCTCCCATGTGCTGTCGGCCTTGCCGGGGCTTGACCCCGACCGGGGCTACGTTCGGTTTTCGTTCGGCAAATACAACACGGCCGACGAGATCGATTATGCCGTCGATACATTGGTGAAACTGTATCAGAAGGAGTTGGTGAAATAACAATGCGCTGGCTGATGTTGCATTAGGTAAGCGAATGGAAAAAATGCCAGTAGGCTTTACAACCGTTGCTTCCCGAAAAGTATCTCTGAATAAAGCAACCGCATCATGTCATGAGATGTCTACGTTGGAGCACTTGTTTGTTTATCGGCTTTGTCAGTTGCTCAAGGCCGGTTAGCCCTCCCGTTGCTCCCATATCAACGAATAACAGCCCATACACGGCAACCGCCCTGCTAAATGGGTCTGCATGGTTTGGTTCAGCATTCGCCCAAAGAGAGTATGCCGTCGATGGTAAACCATGCACATCAAATCAATTTGCGCTCGGCCTGTCAACCGATTTACCGCACGCCAGATCATACAACGAGCCGGTGGGGGGCGTCACCGGCTGCGTCGACCGCTGTGTTCCAACCCAACGGCTTGGTTTTCAGCGAATTCCGTTAGTTGTTGGCAGACACAAGCTATCCGACATACAGACTTGTATTGAAGGCAACACGCGGGCAGCCAGCGAGTACACTTTGCTAATTGGAGGAGATGCTGGTATAGATACGTATTATCCGCCCGGCATAACGATCCAGCTCGGACAAAGAATTAGTACAATTCCGGGTACTGATAGTAGTTGGATTGACGTAACAAAGTATGATGAAAAAACGAACCAGGTGGAGGGTGTTTTTGAGGTAACCTTGAAAAATCTTACGAACGAAGAAGTTCGTTTTACGAAAGGTTTCTTTAAGGTAACGTTGCTCAGATAAGGTTTTCTAAGTATTGGCTGCGTAACGGAGTACGTTCGTAAACCGCTACGGTCAGCAGCACCTAAGCAGGAATGTTTTGAGAATTCCGCAAAGAATAAAATTCTGCAAACAATCAGTTTTGGGCTGAGTTGTGTCCCTCTATTTCACGCGAAGTAGGGGAGATTTAACGGAAACGGGACGGTATACCTACACACAACGTGAAACTACAAGCCAGGTGACTTAGGTCGTCTGGCTTTTTTATCGTAAAAGTCCAGAGAGTGGACGGGAAATAGGACCGACTTGCCTGTTTAACAGTAGGGCGCACAGTAATCAGGCGAATGCTGGTTTAGGTTAACCTCCCGTACTTTGTGAAACACACGTTCTTCTTTATCTTTTTTCTGTTATTTCTTTCTGCGGTCGACGCGCAGCCGGATCGCCGGGGGTTCGGCCTTCCGACCGCCATCAAACGCCTGTATCTGGCTAACGACGACCATACTGACTACATGTGGACGGCCAATGAAGCCACATACGACACGGCCTTCGTTCACATGCTCGATTATTATCTCAGGCAGATTGATTCGACAAAAAACAGCCCGTCCGATTTTCAGGCCCGCTTCAACTGCGATGGCAGCTATTGGCTTCGGGCGTACCAGAAATACCGCTCCCCGGCCCAGTTCAACCGGCTTATTGCCGCTATTAAATCGGGCCATATCGGCAGCCCGTTAAACACGCTGGTCAGTACCTACGGCGCACAACCCACCGAAGCCGTGTTGCGGGGCATGTATTATGCCGGGCAGTTGGAGCGGGCCTACCAACTTCGGTTCACGCTGGCCGAAGCCATGGAGAACAACACCATGCCGCTCGGACTAAGCTCGTTATGGGCCGGGTCGGGGGCGAAATACAGTTGGAAAGGCATTGGTGGCTACGGTAGCCAGATGACCTACGAGTACCGGGCGAACCGACGTCATCAACTCTACCGCTACGCAGGTTTGGATTCGTCCAGCGTTCTGATGAAGTGGTATGCCTACGATGAAAAAGTAAAAAAGACCGCGCCGTTTGGGGGCTATGCCGAATGCCGGTTAGTTATAAAATCGAAAAATAAACTGAATGACCTGCAACAGACGGTCCGTAAATTAGATGCCATGTGCGACACCATCTCTCCCGGTTCCGCCTATCCGTACAACGTGGCCGGGGCGTTTGGCTATGGGCATGACGACCTCGACAATTTCACCTCACAGCCCTTTCTCGAAGCGGCCAGAGCCGAAACGACACCCAGCCGGAAAGTACGCATCTCGAACGAAGAAGATTTCTTTCAGGATGTGGCCCGGAGTTATCCTAACCTACCGTCCGAATCGGTGAGCTATGGCAACGAATGGGATTTGTACTGTGCGTCGATGAACGAAACCACTGCCCAGGTTCGGCGCTCGACCGAAAAATTACGTGCTGCCGAAGCGCTTGCCTCATTGGTTGCCCTGAAAGCCCCCACCTTTGCCAATCGCCTGATACCGGCCCGGAACTTAGCCTGGGAATCGTTTGGTTTGTATTGGGAACACAACTGGACCGCCGACGGGCCGGTGAAGCGGCCAGTGCGGGCCGACTGGCAAAACAAGGTTCAACAACAGATTAGCAGCTACGTCGATTCATTATTTACGCTCTCGGCCAAAACCCTGGGCAGCCAGCTTAAAAAATCAACTAACCCCCGCTTTTACGTTTTCAATCCCCTGAACTGGAACCGCAGCGACATGGCTGATCTGGCCTATACAGGTCTCTATCCGGTTCGGGTCATCGACGTTTCGACGGGTAAAGAAGCTCCCAGCCAGTTGATTACGAAGGATGGAAAACGGTTTCTGCGTATTTATGCCGGGAATATTCCATCGGTCGGTTATAAAGTATTTGAGCTAAAATCGGGTGCGCCCGCTTCGTTGCCTGTAGCGGCTACGGTTGCCGGTGAGTACATTCGCACGGGCCGGTACCGCATCCGGCTCAGTCCGTCGGGCGCCATTACCGAACTCTACGACAGCTTAGCCAATGGGCGGCAGTTGGTGAAGCTCATCGACGGGAAGTATCTGAATGATTTGGGCGTTTCCAATGTCAATGAAGGTGAGCCGGTCGTGGTGGAAAACGCTGGGCCTGTGTCGGTTACGGTAAAAGCAGTTTCGCCCGTTCCGGTGCCACACACGGTTCGGGTAACGGTATTTGCCGACAGCCCGACCCGTACCGGAGGTGATGCGGCATTCCGACCGGCCGGACCGCCCCGCATCGAGATCGAGGACAGTATTCAGGCTAATTTTGGGGACGTAAAAACATGGGCGTTTTCGTTTAATCTGACCAGGCCAACTACCCGCCATGAGGAACTGGGCGCCATTCTGACGGCCAAAAAAGAAACGCGCGGTGGGCATTATGCCAGCCAGAATGCCCGCCTGGACTGGCAAACGTTCAATCACTTCGCCGATCTGAGTGAGCCGCATTATGGCGTAACGATCTCCAACATGGATTGTAGTTTTTTCCGGCTGGGCAAAAGCACCGTCGATTCGCTGTGGGAGCAATCTCCGCAATTGAGTGCACTGGCGGGTGGGCAGGTCGATGCGAAAGTAGAAGACAAAGGTATGCTGGGAATTTTCGGGCAAAACGGCCAAACCAGGTTTTTGTACAAATTTGCGCTAACAACGCATACTGGTGATTTTGAGCCGGTAGCCGCCATGCGTTTCTCGCTGGAACACCAGAATCCACTCGTGACGGGTGCCGTAACTGGTTCGCAGGATACGTATCCTGGCTCTACGTTCTCGCTCCTGACTACCAGCGACCCGAATCGGTCGGAAAGCCGCAACACCGCCGACGCGGTGTTGCTGTGGAGCCTGAAACCGAGTGAAGACGGTATCGATGAGGGTTTAATCGCCCGGTTCTGGAACGTTGCCAATAAGTCGGCCACACCCTCGATCCGTGTTGCGTCGTCCATTCGCCGGGCCTGGCAAACAACGCATATCGAGACCAACGAGCGGATTTTGACACCAGCCGGTAAACAGCTACAGGCTAAGTTTGCCCCGAATCAACTCAATACCTATCGGCTTCAACTCGCTAAGTAATCCCTGACTTGAAAACGCTCGCAATTGGCATCGACATTGGTGGAACACGGACCAAAATTGGTTTGGTAAACCTGGGCACCGGGCAGGTGGAGGAGATGCTCATTACCCCAACCGAAACCAAAGACGGAGAACGTTTTCTACAGCATATTGGTGAAGCCATCAGCCAGTTTAAAGCCAAAGCCACTGCCAACCAGGCACACCTGGCAGGCGTTGGCTTTGGCGTGCCTGGTTTTGTATTTGCCGACGGAACTGTGGATTCTACCTACGGATTTCTCGAATTCATGGAAGATTATCCGCTGGCCGACAAAATTCAAAAGCAACACAAATTGCCCTGTTTGCTGGATAACGATGCGCGGGTGGTGGCGCTGGGCGAAGCCATTTATGGGCAGGGCCGGGGTTTTAGCCGCGTGCTGGTGCTCACCTTAGGCACCGGACTTGGCCTTGGTTTTACCATTGATGGTAAACTTGATGGGCCGCTGCCCTTTGCTCACATGGGCGGCCACCTCACCATTACGACCAACGACACGGTTTGCTATTGTGGCAAAACGGGTTGTCTCGAATCGCTGGTTTCGGGAGCGGGTATTTGTCAGCTTGCCAGCCGATTCGACTGGGCGCAGAAATACCCGGATTTGCCGTTGACCGCCGAGACTATTTTTACCCAAAAACAGGCTGGAAACCCCGATGCTCAGGCGATTGTGCAGGAATATATTGGATACCTGAAAACTGGTATCGACAATTACGTCAACCTCTACGCCCCCGACATTATTGTGTTGGGGGGTGGCATTGCCAAAGGGTTGCGGGCCGTCGAACCGGCGCACCGGTTTGGCAAAAACGATGTCGATAAACTGCATACGCCCACGTTGCTAAATCCGTATAAAGCCTACAAAACCACCATCGCTATTTCGGCGCTGGAAGAGCAGGCAGGTATTCTGGGCAGTGCCGCCCTTTTTAGATGAACTACAATGAAAAATAAACCCGAAGCCTGGATTCTGTACTCGATAGCGGCCGCCTTTTTCTGGGGAACCTGGGGCGTGGTGGCTAAACTGATTTCGGACGAGGTAAGCCCCTTTACGAACCATCTCCTATTCAGCGTCGGGATGCTGCTCACCCTGCCGTTGGTCATCAGAAAAGTCAGGAATACAACTCCCAATCGCAAAGGCATACTGTGGGGATTGGTTGCGGGTGTGCTGGCCGTAATTGGCAATGTGGCTGTTTATAAAGCATTTAGCGCGGGTGGGCTGGCGGCTATTGTTATTCCCGTAACGAATCTGTATCCACTCGTGACCATTGCCATTGCCCTGCTGGTCTTCAACGAAAAGCTGCACTGGATCAACGGAATTGGTATTTTGCTGGCGATTCCCGCCGTGGTGATGTTGTCGGGCGAGTCGCTGTTGTTCGATAATCCGGCAGCTTTTTTCAGTGGCATTGGGCTAAATTCATGGCTATTGTATTCAATGGTGGCGTTGTTTTTCTGGGGCGTATTTAGTGCCGCTCAAAAAGAGACGACCAATTACATTTCTGCCGAATGGTCTTACGTCAGCTTTATCATTTCGTCGGTAGTTATTGCGCTTGTCTTCGTGGTAGTTGGCTGGGCTGAGTTTGGGATGTCTACCAAAACGCTGGTGCTTGGCTCGTTTGCAGGAATGCTCAATGGCTTAGGTGTGCTGGCAAGTTTTGCCGCATACAGTGCCGAGGGCAAAGCCTCGAAAGTAACCACCATTGCCGGAGCGCTGCAACCCGTTTTTACGATTATACTGGCCATTATTTTTCTGTCCGAAAGTCTTTCCCTTATCGAATCGCTGGGCATTGGGCTGGCCATCATCGGCGCGTTGACCCTATCGTATGAAGCGAAGAAACCGGCCCCGGAACCAGTTGCTAATCAAGCATGACCTTAACATAAACACAGAGGAACAGAGGAAAAATGCCTTTACAAACCTATCACATGAATGCAATCCTGAATGAGATTTTAGAAATACCTGACCGGGCAAAAGACGTACTGAATAGCCCGGTCGAACCGTTGCCGTTAAACGTTCCGTACCTCGGCATGGGGTCATCTTATTTTGCGCCCCTGGCGTTTAAATACATGGGTCTGCCCATCTACCCCGAACTGGCCTCGGAATATTTTTATTATCTGGCGCAGGGTAAAACGGCTCCGTTAGCGGTCCTTCTGTCGCAGTCGGGCCGGAGCAGCGAGGCCCTTTGGTGCCGGGCGCTTTTCGAGCAGTACGTGGCCGTATCGAATGACATCGACAGTGAGTTATGCAGGGCGTCGAACGTGGCCCGCGTTCTGCCAATTCTGGCCGGGGAGGAAAAATATTCGTCGTCAAAAACCTACGTCAATACGTTGGTGGCCTTGTTTAAGGGTTTTGGCCTGTCGCCCGCCCAATCGGTAGCGCGAATTGCCAGCAGCATGAACCGGTATCGGGAGGAGGGCGAACGCTTAGCCAATGACGTATTTGCCGTACTGAGTCAAAACCCGATTCATGGCATATACGTAACGGGCAGCGGTCCAAACATCGCCACCGCCTACGAAGCGGCCCTTATTTTGAGCGAAAGTACCAAACTAAATTTTCATGGGCTGCCCATGGCCCAGTACGATCATGGTCCCAAAGAAACCGCCCAAAACAGCATCGTCATTCAGATTCTGGCGCAGGGCGCAGCCTGCGAACGCAGCCGTCGATTATCGGGCCTGATCGCTCAGGCAGGAGCACATGTATTTACGGTCGAAGCTCCTGATGCAGAGGAAAATTACTCGATTCTGCACACCATCATTCCGTTCAATTTCATGGCGTACTTTCTGGCCCTGAAACTGAACATTGGTGATACGTTTGTGGTCGGTGGAAAAGTGACAGAAGCAATTTGAGTAAACACACGCATGAAATCAATCCTGCTCACAATTAGTTTTCTGACCTTCGTTTTCAGCCTTCAGGCGCAGCCCGTCAAACGGATTTACCTCGCCAACGACGACCATACCGATTACATGTGGACCGGTACTGAAGCGCAGTATGACTCGGCGTTTGTGAAGATGCTGGATTACTACATGGGCCAAATCGACTCCACGAAAACCAGCCCGTCCGATTTTCAGGCCCGCTGGAATTGCGACGGCAGCTATTGGCTGAAAACCTACCAGAAGTTTCGTAGTCCGGCGCAGTTTGATCGGCTCATGGGCTACGTCAAATCGGGGCATATCAGCAGCCCGCTAAACGCATTGGTGAGTACCTATGGCGGCCAGCCCACCGAGGCTGTTTTGCGGGGTATGTATTATGCCGGGCAACTCGAACGCCGGTATGACGTGCATTTTCCGATGGCGGTCTGCATGGAAAATCAGACGCTGCCGCTTGGCCTGAGTTCGCTTTGGGCGGGTTCGGGCGCGAAATACAGTTGGCGGGGGGTGTGTGCCTGTGCCTCAAAAATCCAGCCTAAATTAAAGTCCCGAAAGCACCAATTGTACCGGTATATGGGGCCAGACAACCGCTCTGTACTCATGAAATGGTACAACATTCCTGGCGACAATACGGGTTTAGGGGGCTACGGTGAAACCCGGCAACAACACAAAGTTACCGATGTGGCCGGTAGCCTGACAAAAACCGTCGGCGACCTTACCACGCTCTGCGACACAATCAGGGCCAACTCGGCCTATCCCTACAACGTGGCCGGGGCATTCGGCTATGGCTGGGATGATTTGGAAACCTACAATTCGCCCGCCTTCGTCACGGCTGCCCAGCAGACAACAACCCCCACCCGCCGGGTGAGGGTCTCGAACGAAGAAGATTTTTTTCGGGATATTGAGAAGACGTATAAAACCATCCCGTCTCAGTCGGTCTCGTTTGGCAACGAGTGGGATCTCTACCCCGCGTCGATGAACGAAACCACCGCGCAGGTTCGGCGGGCGACCGAGAAACTCCGGTCTGCCGAGAGCCTTGCCGCCCTGATTTCGCTGAAAGACAGCACGTTTGCCCGTGACCTGTCGACTGCCCGCAACCTGGCCTGGGATGCGTATGGCCTGTATTGGGAACACGACTGGACCGCCGACGGGCCGGTTTCCCGGCAGGAGCGGGCCAACTGGCAGATCAGGCAAAAGAACGCGATAATGGCCTACGTCGATACGCTCTACAGCCGGGCGATTGCTGCCTTAGGCAGACAACTCAACGTCTCTACCCACCCCCGATTCTACGTATTCAACCCCCTAAGCTGGGTTCGGAATGATGTGGCTGATTTTCCGGTTGCCAGCATGACGCCCGTAAAAGTCATTGATATACAGACCCATACCGAAGTTTCCAGCCAGCTAATCCGTAAAAGTGGGAAGCCGTACCTCCGAATCTGGGCCTCAGCCATCCCGTCCGTCGGCTATAAAGTGTTTGAAATAAGGCCGGGAGCGCCCGCCCGCCAACCGGTAGCCGCGCGGGTGAATGGCCGGTCTGCCGGAGCGGAAATTATCCAGAATGGCTACTATCGGCTGCGGTTGCGGAAGTCGGGCGTAATCAGCGATTTGGTCGACCTGCGGGCCGGAAATCGGTCGGTTGTTCGGAGGCTCGATGGGCGTTTGTTCAATGATTTGGGGTCGGTCAATATCGATGCGGGTAACCCGGTTGTGATTGAAAACGCCGGGCCTGTATCGGTTACGCTCCGGGCCGTTTCTGCCGACCCCATTGCTCATACGGTTCGGGTAACACTGTTCCGAAACAGCCGGAACCGCACCGGCGGACCGGCCGGACCGCCCCGCATCGAGATTGAGGACAGCATTCAGGCTAATTTTGGGGACGTAAAAACATGGGCCTTCTCGCTGAACCTGACCAATCCGACCATGAACCACGAAGAACTGGGCGCCATTCTGACGGCCAAAAAAGAAACGCGGGGCGGCCACTATGCCGCTCAGAATGCCCGCTACGACTGGCTGACATTCAACCACTTCGCCGACCTGAGTGAGCCGAATTATGGGGTAACGCTCTCCAACATGGATTGTAGTTTTTTTAAATTAGGGCAAAGCACACCCGACTCACTTTGGGAAAAATCGCCCCAACTGACAGCCTTAGCGGGCGGGCAGATCGACGGGCCGAAACTTGGGATTCTGAATCAGAACGGGGCCACGGCGTTCCGGTATCAGTTCGCACTCACCACCCACCCGGCGGCTTTCGACGCGCTGACGGCCATGCGTTTCTCGCTCGAACACCAGAACCCGCTGGTAACGGGCGCCATCACGGGTTCGGCGAACCAGTATCCGGGTGTGACGTATTCGCTGGTGACGCTTTCCGATAAACACGTCCTGCTCTGGACATTGAAGCCGGACGAGGATGGGATTGGCAAGGGCCTGATTGCCCGGTTCTGGAACGTTGCCAATAAGTCGGCCACACCCGCGATCCGGGTTGCGTCGCCCATTCGGCAGGCCTGGCAAACAACCCATCTCGAAACGAATGAACGGGTATTAACGCCGATCAAGGGCAGTCTTACTACACAGTTTGCGCCGTATCAACTCAATACGTACCGGCTTCAGCTTCAGCCTATAGCGCCATAACCCACTTTCCCATGCCCGTTATGACCGGGGCCGATGAATACCCTCGCTTTTTCGGTACTCGACCGGCGAAACGCCCATTTGTTTTTTGAACAGGCGCGAAAAATAAAACGGGTCGTCGATGCCAAGCTGAGAGGCTACTTCATTGATCCGTAAATCGCTGAAATGGAGTAGCTGACAGGCTTTCTGAATGCGGAGGTGATTGAAATACTCAATGGGCGCGTAGCCGGTATCCTGCTTGAATTTCCGCGAAAAAAATGACGTGGATAAATGAGCTGCCTGAGCAATATTATCCAGCGTAATGGGTTTGGAGAGGCTGTTCTGCATGAACAGAATGGCCTTGTTCGTCGGGTTGGTGGTTATGCTGGTAACGAGTTCCTTCTGAAAGTTTTCGGGCAGGATAAACGAGGCCAGGAAAAACGGAATAGCCAGATTCGCATACAGCAGGTTTGACTGGCTGTAGCCCTTCAGAAACGTATCGAATATGCGGTCGAAGAGCGCGATTCGCTCCTCCGAAAACCCAACCCTGGCAGGTTGTGGCGGGTTGTCTTTCACAGACATGATGGCGCCCACTATTTCATGGCACTGATTTCCGCTGAAGTGAAACCAGTGAATTGTCCAGGGGTTTTCGGTGTCGGCACCGTAGGAATGCGGGGTTCCGGGGGCTATAACAAAAACCTCACCGGCATGAATGACCACCCGGCTCTTCTGTAACTGAATCCAGCCCGCGCCATCGGTGCAATACAGTAAAATCACCTGCGAAATACCGGCGGGCCGCTGGTAGTAGTGATGCAATGCCTTCGGATAAAACCCCATTCGGGTAATGAACAGGCTGTTTATCAGCGGCATGTGCTGGCATTTGTCAATCGTTTCCTTTGGGATCTCAATGATGCGTTCCCCGGCAAACCCCCGGCTTTTTCGCGTTATCGTGCTCATCGAACTCATCTATACTTAATAAACGACCCGAAGATAGAATAATCCATGTTTAGGCTAAAATACTTCATCTCTGCTCTCTTAGAAAAACTGAATTTTGTGAATGTAAAATGCAATTGCATAAGCACCTATTTGAATCCCCAGAAGGGGACTTTGCTCACGCCTGGATAAAGTCCCCTTCTGGGGATTTAGGGGGTTCAGGCTGAGGAAGAACTAATTTTCAGATAGTTTCCAACCCTTAATCAGCACCGGAAGCAAGTAGTGATGAAGAACGGCTTACTTATTTGTCTACTGAATACGTTCTCGCTGTGTATCGCACTGGCGGCCCCTGTAACGACGGACCGCCCCTATGCCAAATGGACGAATTCAGAACTGCTTCTTGATAATGGCGTCGTTCAGCGAACCATTCATCTTCCGGCTTCGGAAGGCAACTTTCTAACGACAAGTTACAAACCGAGTACTGGTGAATTCAACTACTTTCAAAAGACAAACCCCGACTTTCAGTTTGACCTAAACGGAGTAACCTATTCTGGTACGGGCGATTGGCGACAGGTTAGCATTCAGAAAATTACCGATACCAGGCAGGGCGACGGAGCCGCCGTGACCCTGCAAAGCAAAGATGGTAAGGTTGAACTGACAGTGCAGTATTTACTGTATCCCGAATTGCCCGTTATCCGTAAACGACTCACCGTTAAAAACCTGACTAACGAGTCGGCTCGTCTGGAGTCGGTCGATGTGGAGAAGTTCATAGTGACCAATTACTACGCAACTACGTTTAGCTGGATTTGTCACGATTATGGCAGAAGGCGGTCAATTGGTCCCTACGATGGCAACATGCAGGATGCGTTACTGACCGTTCACAACAGCGACTGGCAGCAGGGAATTGTGATTGGAAACGAAGCCGCCGGTGTTGTTAAACATACGTCGGTGTTTTGGCAGGAACCCGTAATTCTCAGTGGACTGACGCATAAAGATGCCCGGTTTCCTTTTCGGAAATACATCCAGAAAGGTGAATCGTTTACGACCCCCTACATATTCACAATAGTATACAACAACCATAAGGACCCGGACGACGTACTGAATACCGCCGTTTCGGATTTTGTTCGGAAGCACATGGGCATACGGCTGTCCGAGCTGGCGCAAAAACCCACCTTTGTCTACAACACCTGGGTTCCCTTTCGTAAGGATATCAATGAGAAGCTGATCCGGGAACTGGCAAAAGCTGCCGCTGATGCCGGCATGAAAGAGTTTGTGATCGACGATGGCTGGGCTACTACGTATGGCGATTGGATTATTGATACCAAAAAATTCCCCAATGGCCTGAAACCCGTTTTCGACTACATCAAATCCTTAGGGATGAAGCCGGGCCTGTGGGTCAGCGTGGGCAGTGCCTCACCGGAAAGTAAAGTCTACAAAGCACATCCCGAATGGTTCGTTCTGGATGAAAAACAGCAACCGGCCAATCTGCACGAAGATGACCTGAACATGCGTACTGCCTGCTTTGGAACGGGTTGGCGGGGCTACATCAAGGACGTGCTGCTGAAATTAGCCCTGGAGTATGGACTTGAGTATGTAAAGCTTGATTTCACGGTGGTAACCAGCACCTACCGGTTTGGCAACAAGGTTACGGGGTGTTATGCCACCAATCATAAAGGGCATATCGATCACCACGAATCGTTATATGCCAATTATGAAGAGGTATGGAAACTATTTGATGAGCTGCATACTGCCAAGCCTACGCTGTTTATCGACTGTACATTCGAAACGATGGGCGGGCTGCAGTTGATTGACTACGCCATGCTGAAACATGCCGAAGGAAACTGGCTTTCCAATTTCAACGGCCCGGATGCCAAAGTGGATCTGCGCGTCAGGAATATGGCCTGGTGGCGCTCCCCGGCCATACCCGCCACGGCGCTGGTCATCGGCAATCCTGAGATGCAGGATGCCGGTTGGGAAATGCACATCAAATCATTGGCCGGTGCCCTGCCCATTATGCTGGGCGACCCCCGGAAACTAGCTGAAAACGACCTGAAAAAATACCGCAGCTATGCCGACTGGCTTCAGACCATGCAAACGAAGTACGATTTTATGAGTTACCGGCAGGATTTAGCCGGGTTTGGAGAGCCTCTGGAAGGCATGTGGGACGGGTTCCAGCGCATCAACACAGAGACAACACAGGGCGGCATCCTGGGCGTGTTCCGGCATGGCGCTGTCGAAACGAAGCGACAAATCACCGTCCGGCATCTCGACCCGGCGAAACGGTATCAGGTGAAAACAATGGACGGAAAAATCATCACTACCTTAACCGGGCGGGCCCTTCAAACGACTGGCTTTGCCGTAAGCCTGACCGGGCCATATGCCGGGGAGCTTTTTGAGGTTAGCAGTAATTAGTTTACCTCCTTCAGGGGGACGGTCGGCCGCTGCCGGGTAAAGGAGATAGCACTTAACAGCCCTGCCCCAAAGGGGGTTGGGAAAAATTTTTATTCCTCATAATACCTAATCAACATGACAAACGAATCGTTAACTCCCGACCAGATCCGGCAGTATCAGCAGGATGGGTATCTGATTATCAGGGGTTTCCTGAACCAGCACGAGGTGGCAAAACTGTATCAGGTTGCCACTGAGGATAGTGCCGTCAGTAAACACGCCATCAATGTCAACGACAGCACCGGCAAACGCAGCAAACTATCGCTTTGGTACAAACCCGGCGATGATGTGTATGGCCTGCTTACCCGCAGCGAACGTTTGGTAGATTCGGTCGATGCACTGCTTGACGGAGAAGCGTCCGTTTGCCATTTCCATTCCAAACTCATGCAGAAAGAACCCCGCGTGGGTGGCGCCTGGGAGTGGCATCAGGACTATGGGTACTGGTACAAAAATGAATTCCTGCTGCCCGACCAGATGATGTCGGTGATGGTAGCCATTACCGACGCCAACCCCGAAAACGGGTGTTTGCAGGTTATTAAAGGGTCGCACAAAATGGGGCGGGTCGAACACGGCTTTGCGGGCGAACAGGTGGGCGCGTCGCAGCGGTATGTAGACCTGGCCCTGCAAACGATGGACTTAGTGTATGTGGAGCTAAAAGCGGGTGATGTTCTGTTTTTCCACAGCAACCTGCTGCATCGCTCCGAAGCCAATTTGTCGGATAAGCCCCGCTGGTCGATGATTTCGTGCTACAACCGGGCTTCCAACATTGGCTACAACGATTCGGCTTCTTCCTTATCGAGCATTACGCCCATCGACGTCGTTCCCGACGAAGCCCTGCTTACCTGGGAAGCGGCTGGCTTAGCCGAAGCAGGGGCCGATTTTTTAAGCAAGGAAGCCGATGTGTCGTTGAAGTAAATCCACCATGACGAATCGACTCACGACCACCGAGCATAGCCTTCTGTGGAATACATTTCGCCACGGAGGCCCGAACGCGCTCGGGCAATTGTATGATCTGTTCGCGGCAGACCTGTATCGGTATGGGTATAATCTGATCCGAAACCGGCAGGTGGTGGAAGATTGTCTGCATGAACTTTTTTTGCATCTCTACGAGAACCGACAGCGATTAGGAGCCACGGATAACATCCGGTTTTATCTGTACCGAGCTTTACGCCGACGATTGCTGGATACCGTTGGCCGGTTAAACAAGTATGATTCCGATGCCTATCTGTTCGACAAAGCCGAGTTTATCATTGAGCCGTATGAGAAATTTCTGATTGATGAGCAATTGGCCGAACACCAGAAACGGGTCGTAATGGCCGGGCTGAATAACCTGCCCAAACGCCAGAAAGAAGTCCTGTATTTAGTGTATATGAAAGGGCTTACCTACCCCCAGGCGGCTGAAGTGATGGCTATTTCCATGAAGAGCATCTACAATTCGGTTAATGTCGCTCTAACGACTTTACGGGGTTTTGTGCGGAAATCAGCCCGGCAACAAGCCGCGTTACTCAACTAAACGCCAACCCCAACAAACAATGGCCGTCATCATCCCAACGCCTACGGAAACCGTCAACACCCCTGCTGACATCAACCGGCATTACGTGTATCTCATCAGTGCCATTGCTGCGCTGGGTGGGGTTCTGTTTGGGTTCGATTTGGTCATCATTTCGGGCACGGTTCCCTTTTTTACGACCTACTTCCGGTTAGATGAATTTCAAACGGGCTGGGCGGTGGGCTGCATCAATTTGGGGGCCGCCATCGGAGCATTGATTGGCGGCAAGCTGAGTGATACGCTGGGGCGGAAAAAACTGCTGATGGGCTGCGCCGTTTTGTTTGCCCTCACCGGGGCAGGCACGGGTTGGGCGGGTAGCTTTCCCCTGTTTATCTCGTTTCGGATGTTGAGCGGAGTCGCCGTGGGCGCAGCGGCTTTGGTCTGCCCAATGTACGTCGCCGAGATTTCACCCGCGTCCATGCGGGGGCGGATGGTGTCCTTTTATCAACTCTCAATTGTGATTGGGATTCTGCTGGCCTACCTCTCCAACTACCTGCTCCTGAACACGGGCGTCAATAACTGGCGGTGGATGTTTTCGTCGCAGTCGGTGCCGTCGCTGCTGTTCTTTTTCGGCTTGTTTTTCGTGGCCGAGAGTCCGCGCTGGCTCATCCGAAAAGGTCGGTCCGGCGAAGCGGAGGTCGTTTTGGGTCGCATTGGTGGGCGCGGCTATGCCCATGCCGAAGCCACCCAGATTAAGGCAAGTTTTTCGCAGGAAACCAAAGAGTCCATCACCGATCTGTTTCGAAAAGACTTGTGGCCCATTGTCTTTGTCGGCATCGTCATTGCGGTTTTCTCGCAGGCCGTTGGGCAAAACTCCCTGTTTTCCTATGCTCCGGAATTGTTTCGGCAGGCGGGTATGGCGCAGGATTCCGCCTTTTTGCAATCCATTATTATTGGGGTTATCAACTTCATTTTTACCTTCATTGCCATCGGCACGATTGACAACATCGGGCGGAAAAAATTGCTGCAATACGGTTCGGCGCTGCTGTGTTTAGATGCGCTGGCGTTGTCGGCGGCTTTTTACTGGCAGTTGCCCGGCCCGTGGGTGCTTGGTTTTGTGCTGGCCTTCATCGCCATTTATTCGGCCACGCTGGGGCCGGTGACCTGGGTGGCCCTGTCCGAGATATTCCCCAACCGGATTCGGGGCAATGCGCTGGCTCTGGCAACGCTGGCCTTATGGATCACCAATTTTTTCACAACGGCCTCCTTTCCCATCATGAAGCAATATTGGGGCCTGCCGTTCACCTTTGGCTTTCATGCCGTTTTGTGCCTGATTTACTTCCTGTTCGTTCGGGTTCGGGTTCCCGAAACCAAGGGTAAATCGCTGGAAGAAATCGAGAAACAGTTGGTTAACTGATGCTCCCGACGGGTATGGGTACTGATTGCGCCTGCTCTCTCCTGTCCCCGTAGTAAATCTGCGAAATTCGATTGGGGCGGCAGGAGCGAATTCAGATACCTTCCTGTCACTTCATACAACGTCGATTTTTAATCTACCCCTGACTGCCTCTGTTAAAAATAGCGTAAACTCTGTCGCTATAGTCTTCATTTTTGTGAATAGTCTGTTCGATCTCATCGCTTTTTCTGGTTTATAATTACATATTGCTCGAATCTGTATCCTCTCAAACTGAGGGAAAGGTTATGTTTGCACAAGTTAAAGAAAGTTGTAGATCACACTTGTTATCACGTCGATTTCTTATGCAATCCGATAGCCTGTCTCCCGAAGCTGCTTTTGCCCATACGGGCCTCACCTTGCCGCCCGCACCGAAGCCGATGGGCGTTTATAAACCCTTTCTCATCGACGGAAAATACCTGTATGTGTCGGGGCATGGGCCGGTGCAGGACGACAAAAGCCTGCTTATCGGGCGTGTTGGGGCCGATCTGGACATCGAGCAGGGTAAGTTAGCCGCCCGGCAAACGGGCCTGACCATCTTATCGACCATCCGGGCCAATCTGGGCAGTCTCGACCGGGTCAAGCGTGTTATTAAGGTGCTGGGCATGGTGAATTGCACACCCGATTTTGAACGGCACCCCTATGTCATTAATGGGTGCAGCGAGCTGTTTGCCGCCGTATGGGGACCCGACAACGGCATTGGCGTACGGTCGGCGGTGGGCATGGGGTCACTGCCCGACAATATTCCGGTTGAAGTGGAGGCACTCTTTGAATTAGTTTGACCCCATGGAACAAAACCCCTGGTACTGGATCGACGACATCGCCCAACTCGACACGCCCGCCTTAGTGGTGTATCCCGACCGGGTGAAACAAAACATTGCCCTCCTGAAAAATGCGCTGAGCGATGTCAGCCGCTTGCGGCCCCACGTAAAAACGAATAAATCGCGGGAGGCCAGCCAGTTGCTGATCGATGCCGGCATCCAGAAGTTTAAGTGCGCCACCATTGCCGAAGCCGAAATGCTGGCCATGCTTGATGCGCCCGATGTGCTGCTGGCCTATCAGCCGAACGAAGCGAAAATGCACCGGCTCCTCGACTTAATTGGAGCGTATCCAACAACGGAGTTTTCCTGTTTGGTCGACAACATGACAACGGCCCGCCAACTCTCCGAACTGGCCGTTATGGCAGGCCGGATTGTGCCGGTTTATGTGGACCTGAATGTGGGCATGAACCGAACCGGCATTGCGCCTGGCGGGGCGGTGCTCACGCTTTATGCCGAACTCAACCAGTTGGCGGGTGTTCGGCCCGTTGGCCTGCACGCCTACGATGGCCACCTGCGTAACCCCAGCCTGACGGTTCGCACAACCGATTGCGATGCTGCCTTTTGGCCGGTGCAGCTCCTGAGCGAAACACTGTCGGCGCGGGGGTTTATGAAGCCCGTTCTTGTTGTAGGGGGTAGCCCTACCTTTCCCATTCATGCCAAACGTCCGGGCGTTGAGTGCAGCCCCGGCACCTTTATCTATTGGGACAAAGGCTATCAGACAACCCTGCCGGAGCAGCCGTTTCTGCCAGCAGCCCTGGTCGTGTCGCGGGTAATCTCGCTGCCCGATTCGACCAAACTTTGCTTAGATGTGGGGCATAAATCGGTGGCTGCCGAGGGCGAATTAAGCGAGCGAATCACTTTCCTGAATGCCCCCGATCTAATTCCCATTGGGCAGAGCGAGGAGCATTTGGTGGTAGAAGCGGGCGCCGGTCATTCATTCCGCATTGGCGACGTGCTGTATGGCCTGCCCAACCATATTTGCCCAACTGTTGCCTTGTATGAACGGGCATATCCAATTGAAAAGGGAACAATTACCGGCGAATGGCGCACCCTCGCCCGCGACCGGATGATTTCCGTATAAAGCAAAAACCATGTTCACCATTGACGCCCACCTCGACCTGAGCATGAATGCGATGGAGTGGAACCGCGACCTGCGCCAGCCGGTTGCCCGCCTGCGCGAACGGGAAGCGGGCATGACCGATAAGCCCGACCGGGCGAAGGCCACCGTCGCACTGCCCGACCTGCGCCGGGGAAACATCGGTTTGGTAGTGGCTACGCAAATTGCCCGCTACGTTGCCCCCGGCAATCCACTTCCCGGCTGGCAGTCGCTGGAGCAGGCCTGGGCACAAACGCAGGCCCAGCGAAGCTGGTATGAAGCCATGGAAGCTGCCGACGAGATGGTGCAGATTCGCGACCTGGCAAGCTTAGACAATCACCTGACGCTGTGGAACAACGAGGCACCGAATGCGTGGAAACCGGTGGGTTATCTTTTAAGCCTTGAAGGAGCCGATTCGCTGATTACCCCGGCTTATGTTGAACGGGCGTATCAGTATGGGCTGCGGGCCATCGGGCCCGCTCACTACGGGCCGGGTCGCTACGCCCAGGGCACCGATGCCACCGGGTTCATGGGCGCTGCCGGACGGGCACTCCTGCAGGAAATGGAACGGCTGAATATCATCCTGGATGCCACGCATCTGTGCGACGACAGTTTCTGGGAGGCACTGGGGCAATTCAACGGGCCGGTTTGGGCCAGCCACAACAACTGCCGGGCATTGGTGAATCATAACCGGCAGTTCAGCGATGAGCAGATTCGTGAACTCATTGCCCGCGATGCCGTGATTGGTGGCGCTCTGGATGCCTGGATGATGGTGCCCAACTGGGTGCGCGGCCAGTCGACCCCCGAAGGGATGAACTGCACGCTCTCGGTCATGATCGACCATTTGGACCACATTTGCCAACTGGCCGGAAACGCCCGGCATATCGGCATCGGTTCGGACCTGGATGGCGCCTTCGGCAAAGAACAGTGTCCCTATGACCTGGATACCATCGCCGATTTGCAGAATATCCCCGACCTGCTCCGTCAGCGCGGCTACAGCGACGAGGATGTCGCCAACGTTATGCACGGCAACTGGCTTCGATTTCTGCGCCGGGCCTGGGCGTAATTAAACCCCCTGCCGGGCTTCTATTGCCAGCATATACACCTCCATCGACTCGCCAACGGTGGCAATCCAGTTGTCATACCCGGTGATGGCCTGCAGGCGCTGGGCTTCGGTAATGTACCCTGACTGCACCAACTGCGGACCGCGCAATTCGGCCACTTCTGCCCATAACCGGCTGGTTACGGCGAAATCCGGGCTGCTCCGCTGCGATAGTTCATGTTGGGGTTCCTCGTGAATGTCCTCAAAGCCCAGGCCGCGTAGCTGCCTGCTCACATGGTCGGCAATGGCGTTGTCGAAACCGGCATCCTGCCGCCATCGCAGAAAAGCGTCATAAAATGTTCGCATGGCTGCGGGTGGTGCGGGTGTCCAGCTAATTTTTTCATGGTTGAAGTCGAGGATTGCCAACTGCCCGCCCGGCTTAACAAACCGTTTCATGTTCAGCAGCGCAGCTTCGGGCCGGGCCAGCCATTGCAGCGTTCGCGCGCAGGTCACGAGGTCGAACTGTTCCGTTGTGTCAAACGAATATACATCGGCCTGCTGGAAGGCCAGACCGGGCATGTTGCCCGCATTCTGTCGGGCCTGTTCAATCAACTTTTCGCCGGTGTCGATGCCCAAAACCCGCCCGGCGGGGCCGGTTTTTTCGGCGATGCTGCGCGTGATGGCCCCCGACCCACAGCCAACATCGAGCACGGTTAGGCCCGGACGCAGGTATTTCAGCAGGTTTCGATTGGCGTTTTCCACCGTTCTGCGCTCCAGAATGGGGTTGTGGCCAGCGGGCATGGTAGCCCGTTCGGTGATGGGTTGTTCAGACATAGCGTGAAAAAATGCTGGTTGGGCGACTCAAATGAGCCGCCCAACACCTGCAGGATCCCTTACACCCATAAACCGGTTGAGCTGCAAACATTGACCTTGCGGCCTGCAACCTGTCGGCGGAGACACGCCCTCGCGGAGCGAACCACTAACGGCCATCCCCGCTAATTTTGCGTCATACTGTTTACCACTTTCTGCAACAAGCCTACTAAGTCTTTTTTTTCCTCTAAACTCAACCCGATGGTTAGTTCGGGCATGGTTTGTAGCTTCTCGAAAGCCAGGTTTAGCTTCTCGTTCCCCTTTTCAGTTATCCGAATCAACGTCGCCCGTTTGTCTTGCGGGTGTTGGGCTTCTTGTATAAGGGCTTGGTTAACCATCCTTTTAATGATGTCCTGCCCTGTACTTTGTTCAGTCAATGTCTGATTGCAAAGGTCTTTTTTTGTTGTTTCGCCTACGGTTTTAAGGGTTGCCAAAAAATGAAAGTCGTCTATGCCACCTAAATCTATCTCACTAAAAATATATTTCGTATTGATTTTCATAGACTTATATAACTTACCAATTAAGTGGCCAACCAACGTATTAGCGTTGATGGAGGGGTTATAATCGCCATAGTGCTCTGTCGGATAAGTGCGATTGGGTGTTTCTGTATTCAATAGCCATATAGCAAATGCCTGTAAATCAGGATTTTTATGATTATCCTGGTACGTTTCCCAGGCTGATAGTAATGGCAATACACTCATAAGACAAATATAACGGTTTCGGTCTATTTTAACAGGCCAAGCATAAAACCAAGAAAATAAAAAACGAAAACGTTGTTTATTTATAACGAAACCGCTACATTTGCCTGACTTAATCGCTACTCCGGCAAATGCGTAACGAAATCATTGCTTCGGTTATCGGGGCTTCTAAAGAGTACCAAACAGGCGATACCATCATAACGGCATTGGCTGAAACAACACTGGACATTTATAAAAGTCAATTAACGCTTTTAGTTGGGGCTTCGGGGTCAGGCAAAACGACATTGCTGTCTTTACTCGGTTGTGTCATCTATCCAACAAAAGGCAGTGTTATTGTGAATCAAAGTCAGGTTAATAAGCTGACCTATAAGCAATTAGCAAATCTTCGTTTGGAGACTATCGGCTTTGTCTTTCAGGGCTTCAATTTGCTTTCTCCCTATACGGCTTTACAAAATGTAATGACTCCGCTCAATCTCCTAAACATCCCTGGCAAAGTGGCTCAACAAAGAGCCACCGAAGCATTAAAAAAGGTGGGGCTGGGTGATAGATTAAATTTCCTGCCCAAACGACTGAGTGGTGGGCAACAGCAACGGGTAGCTATTGCCCGGGCTTTGGTAACAAATGAGCCACTAATTCTCTGTGATGAACCAACGGCTTCATTAGACACAAATAGCGTAGGCATGGTAATGGGTGAACTCAAGGCTTTGTCACAAACCGACAGGGCCGTCGTCGTAGTGACGCATGACCATCGCCTTTTTCCCTTTGCCGACCGCATACTTTATGTCAGTAGTGGTCAGGTTTCAGAAAAACCGTTCAATGAAACTCCATTGGCATAAATCGTTTTCAGCATGAAAAAATCGCAAATTTACCCGTTGTCTTTGCTCCTTTTTCTTTGGGCGTGTCATGGCTCGCCAGTAAAAAAAGAAGACCTTCAGGCTGCTAATACGCCGGTCATTAAGCCTAATACGGTTAATCAGATAGTAGGCATTGGCCGAATCGAACCAGAAGGCAAGATTGTGTCACTTGCCGTTAATTCGGGCGGGGTTGTCGTAAAAATTTATAAGAATGAAGGGGCTAAAGTCCAACTTGGCGAGACGCTGTTACAGATAGATAACGCTGTTGAAATGGCTCGAATACAACAACTAAAAAGTAAAATTACTACCCTGCAATCCCAAATTCGGATAGCGGAGAACATGGTTAGCCAAACGCAAATTCAACGCGATAACCGACAAAGCTATTTCCAGCGGATGAAAAATTTGTATGAACAAAATGCGGCCACCCGACAACAGTTTGAAGATGCTCAAGCCGAATATCTGACGCAGGAAAACAAATACGAACGTAGTATAGTAGAAGTGACTTTGGCTAAATTAAAAGCTGCTGAAACCGGGAAAGAGCATCAAACTGCTATTGCTGAATTGCGAAAAAAAGCTGTAAACGCTCCTGCTTCGGGACAACTGTTGGAAATTCTGGTACAGAAAGGGGGTGCCGTTGAGCTTTTTTCCACCTTTGCTACATTTGCTCCTGATGGAAAAACCATCGCAGTTTGCGAAGTTGACGAACTATTTGCAGATAAAATTCAGGTCGGACAGAATGCTGAAATTCATCTAATTGGGAACGAGCAGGTTATAACCTCTGGAAGCGTAATTTATGCTTCGGCTTATTTACGAAAAAAGTCTTTGTTTTCAGAAAAGGCTGGCGATCAGGAGGATAGGCGGGTTCGGGAAGTTAAAATTTTGCTGACCAAACCGGAGGCTTTACTATATAATACCCGAATTGAGTGTAGAATCGACACTAAAAAAACACCGGGATGATACGTTCAGCATTTAGGTTTATGAAGTTTGATAAATCCAAATCCTTTGGGTTGGTATTTGGCATTTTGCTTTGCACTTTCCTGATAGGTCAGCAAATTTCGCTTTTGTTCTTCCACATGGATATGATTGGTTGCTTAGTGAACAACACCAATACTGAAGTGTGGGTAATTGACAATGTGAACCGAAACGCTAATCAATTAGGACGGATTGATGACCGCTATTTACGAGAGGTGCAAAGCGTTGAGGGGGTTGAAAAAGCCTACCCAATTGTCATTGTAAATACACAGGCCAAATTTGCCGATGGACAAAATGCGAACGTTTTTTTAGTTGGTAGCGAAGCCCCAACGTTTATTGCCGGGCCTGATACGTCGAAAATTATAGCGGGCAACCGAAATGATTTAATACAGGATGCGGCCGTAAGTGCTGATTTTTTCGATGCTATGACTTTCGGTGGCACAACCGATATAGGAACAAAATTTGAAATCAATGGTAAACAGGCCATTATCAAAGCCCAAACCAGAGGAGTTCGAGGGTTGGCAGTTAATTTTCTTTACACTACGTTAGACCGGGCCAGATTCTATGGGAAATTTCCCTCTTATTCATATAGTGCGATTACCGTGAACGTAAAAAAAGGATATACGCCTGAAACGGTCGTCAAAAATATAAACCGACACATTTTTGGCGTGAGAGCCTGGCAAAAAGAAAACCTGCGTCAAATGACAGTGGATATAGTACTGGGAAACACAGGTATCGGTATCGTGTTTATGTTGATGGTAGTTTTTGCTGTAATCAGTGGCTTATTTATCATTGCTATCTCTATGTACTCTACAGTCATAGACCATATAAAAGATTACGGAACCTTAAAAGCAATTGGGGCTACAAACAGTTATGTGTCTCGTTTGATACTGACGCAAGCCGTTTTATATGCACTAATGGGATATGGATTAGCTACTTTGTTTTTGGAACTATTTAAAATTATGGTCGCCAACGCTGGCATTTTGTTGACTTTTCATATTCATTTCCGTATTGCTCTACTGATTGTTACGGTGTTGATGGCTGTTTTAAGTTCGTTGTTGGCAATCAGGCGAATTAATGGCGTTGAACCCGCAATGGTTTTTAGGGGATAATTCAAAATTCCTGATTGTCGTGTTGGAGGTTTTGTCGGTGGGAAGCTGCCTTTTCTGTTGAACTGACTAATTCAGTCGTTCGCCCTGTCGCCAGAAAACGGAAGTCTACAGATGACTCCCTGAGACTGCAACCCAACGCCCGCGACCCGCCCACGCAAGCACTTTATGAACCATCACCCACCACCAGATAGTGAAGGCAAACCCTACTCTTTCTTCGCTGAGAACTGATACACCGTTGTGGTTTTGTAGGTCTGGCCGGGCCGCAGCACCGTGGTCGGGAAAGAAGGCTGATTGGGCGAATCGGGGTAATGTTCGGTTTCTAAACAGAGGGCAAACCGTTTTTTGTAGGCCACACCCTCGCGGCCCGTCAGGCTGCCATCCAGGAAATTACCGGTATAAAACTGGACGGCGGGTTCGGTGGTGCGAACCTCCATCGTTCGTCCGCTGGTGGGTTCATAGACGGTGGCGGCCAGCTTCATTGAATCACCCCCACTATTCAGCACCCAGGCATGGTCGTAGCCCATGCCATACTTGATCTGGGTATCGGTTGAGTCGTTGATGCGGCTGCCGATAACGGTTGGCCTGGTGAAATTGAAGGGCGTGCCGGCTACCGGCTCTAATTTGCCGGTTGGAATCAGGGTTTTGTCGACGGGTACAAACCGGTCAGCGTTGAGGGTCAGTACATGATCGAGAATGTCGCGTTTGGCCCCACCCGTCAGGTTGAAATAGGTATGGTTCGTCAGGTTCACAACCGTTGGTTTGTCGGTAGTGGCCTGATAATCAATCTTCAGTGCGTTATCTTTTTGCAGGGTGTAGGTAATCTCAACGGATAAATTGCCGGGATACCCTTCTTCGCCATCTTTCGAGGTATAGGTTAGTTTGAGGCCGGGTTCGTCGCCTTCGATGGGCGTGGCGGCCCAGAGGACTTTGTCGAAACCCACTTTACCGCCGTGCAGGTGATTGCCCATGTTGTTAACAAACAGCGTGTAGGGCTTGCCATCGAGGGTGAATTTGCCTTTGGCAATGCGGTTGCCATAGCGCCCCACCAACGCCCCAAAAAATGGACTTCCCTTCACGTAATCCGACAGCGAATCCAACCCCAGGGTTACGTCCTCAAATTTGCCAGCCTTGTCGGGCGCTGTCAGCCCCACAATAATACCACCGTAATTGGTGATGCGGGCGGTCATTCCAGCCGTATTCCGTAGGGTGTAGAGGTCAGCCGTTTGCCCGTCGGGAAGCTGGCCGTAAGTTGATTTGTCGATGCCCGGCGTTTGGTCGTCGGTTTCTTTTTCTTTTTTTGAGGTACAGGCATTCATAGTTACGCAGGCTGCAAACAGCGCCAGAAATAGGGATTTAGTGAGTATGTTCATGAACTAAAGCGAGTTGAGAAAATAAGGTTTGGGTACTGAACAAAGGTTAACCGTTGTCAATAATACTATAAAGCAAAATTGCCGGATTACTATCCCTGCTCCTAACAGTCGTTTTACTCAATCTATGGTGGTTGTAGCCAAGCCGTAGGCTGTTGCCGGTGTGGTATCCTCGCTATCTATTTCAACCCGAAGGGGTAAACATTTTACCTGATTAACCGATTTGGTTTATATGACAGGCACACCGGCATCGCCCACTTCGCTACAGCCAAAACTAAGGGATAGTCAGCAACTTGATCAACTGGTTAATCGGCTGGCTGACCTGGCCCCGCAAAGCGATGTTGAGGGGCGTTTCCCGGAAATGGAATTTGCGGAACTGGCCCAAGCCGGGTTATTTGCCATCACCCTGCCAAATCGGGAACTTGATTTCGACCAGCCGCGAACAAGTCACCTGCTGCAACTTCTCAAACGAATTGGTACGGGTAACCTGGCCGTTGGCCGGGTGTATGAAGGGCATATCAATGCACTCTATCTCATTCATTTGTTCGGCACACCGGCGCAGCGGGCAACGTACTACGCCGATGTGGCAGACCACCATCGGCTGTTCAGCGTCTGGAACACCCAGGCCGGCAATGGGGTCCGCATTCACGCTGTTGGACCGGATAGATACGTGCTCGAAGGGTGCAAAACGTTCTGTTCCGGCGCGGGCTGGATTAACCGGCCTGTCGTCACCGGCGAACTGACCGGCTCCAACCAGTCGGGCTGGCAGATGTGCATCATCCCAATGGAGCGGGTGATACCTATTCCTGAAGATGCCCGTTTCTGGCAGCCGCTGGGTATGCGGGCGTCGGCCAGTTTCAGGCTGGATTTTACGGGTGTCGAACTGACCCGACATGACCTGCTGGGCGGGCCGGGCGACTACCTGCGGCAGCCGTATTTCAGCGGGGGCGCCATTCGCTTTGCGGCCGTTCAGCTCGGAGCGGCCGAAGCGCTGCTGGCGGAAACCCGTTCTTTTTTAACGAACCTGAACCGCACCGACGACCCGTTTCAGAAAGCCCGCATCGCCGAAATGGCGTACCTGATCGAGTCAGGAAATCAGTGGCTAACCTCGGCGGGCGACAAAACAGATGCCTGGCTGGCTCATCATACGGAAGCGGACAAGATTGTGGCCTATGCCAACATGACCCGCACAGCTATCGAAGACATTTGTCTGCGAACCCTGCAATTAGCCGAACGCTCGGTGGGCGCACGCGGGCTGTTGCGTCCGTTGCCCTTTGAGCGCATTCACCGGGATTTGAGCATGTATCTGCGGCAGCCCGCGCCCGATGCAACCCTCACCGATATTGGGCAGTATGTGCTCCATAATCCATCCCGAACGCATGATCTCTGGCGTTGATCAAACCCATTTCTTTGACCGCAATGTTGAACCGGTCGGCGATGACTGGCTGAAACAAGTTGGCACAACGGTCGTTATTGCCCCGCATCCCGACGACGAATCGCTGGGCTGTGGCGGTGCCATCGCCCTGTTGCGGCAAACGGGCCAGTCCGTATACGTCGTGTTCGTCAGCGATGGCAGCCGGTCGCATCCGCACTCGAGGCAGTATCCACCCGAACGGCTTCGGCAGCTGCGGGAGCGCGAGGCCCTTGCTGCGCTGCACATCCTCGGCGTGGAGCCGGATGCCGTGCAGTTCATGCGGTTGGTCGATACGAAGGTGCCCGCGCCCGGCCAGCCGGATTTTGCCGATGCAGTCACCAATCTGCATAACCGATTGATGGCCATCGCTCCCCAGACCATGCTGATACCCTGGCGACGCGATCCCCACACCGACCACCGGGCTTCGTGGCACCTGACGCAGGCGGCTGTTGAGCAGATGCCGACCAAACCCACGGTTATCGAATACCCAATCTGGCTATGGGAATTGGGTACAGCACAGGACCAGCCCCGCCCACACGAAGTCCGCGCCCGCAGTCTGGCTATCGACTCAGTTATGGAGTTGAAACAGCAGGCCATTGCTGCCCACCGGTCGCAGGTGACGCACCTGATTGATGATGACCCGACGGCTTTTTACCTGTCGCCGGATTTATTACGGTATTTCAGGATTCCTCACGAAGTTTTTTTTATCCCATGAAGACCAGCCTGCCTCAAGCCTACTTCGACGATGTGTACCGGGCCAGCAACGACCCCTGGCAGTTTGCCACCAGTACTTATGAGCGCGACAAGTACGCAGCTACGCTGGCTGCCCTGCCTCAGGAACGGTATGCGAACGTTTTTGAAATTGGCTGCTCCATTGGTGTGCTGAGCCAGATGCTGGCCCCGCGCTGCGACAAGTTGCTGGCCGTTGACGCCAGTGAACTGCCTCTGAATCAGGCCCGTGAGCGGCTGGCCCCGTTTCCGCAGGTAACCGTTCGGCAGATGAGCATACCGAATCAATTTCCCGACGAATCGTTTGAGTTGATTTTGCTGTCGGAGGTCGGGTATTACCTGACGATGGCCGATCTCCGGTGCACACAGCGCCTGATGGTCAATCATCTAAAACCAAAAGGTCAGTTGCTGCTGGTGCATTGGACGCCGTTCGTGCCGGATTACCCGCTAACGGGCGATCAGGTACATGAGTCATTTCTGGAGTTGACCACATCGGGGCAGCCGTTGCAACACCTGCTGGGCCAGCGGACTGAGCAGTACCGGCTCGATCTGTTGATAAAACCGTAGGTGCAGGTAACAGGCGGAGATGAGCACGCAGTACCCGAATAGCGTCTGTAATGGGAATAGGCCGCCATTGATCGGTCCAGTTTTTGTTTAGCATTTGGGCTTCTATATTCTCCCAAAGCTGGCCAAAGTAGAGGCAGGTCGATAGCTGTTGCCGTAGCCAGCCTTCCGAAATACGCAACTCCCGCGCGATGGTGTTGAGGGTTTTGCCAGATAGGGGCGATTGCGGGAGTTGCCAGAGTACCCGCAACCGACGCCGATTTTGGAATTTAGTTAGCCAGGCACCGGGCGGCTCGGCTAACTGGATTTTCTGTTCATTGTGCATCTCAGTCCAGTAACGCAGTTGCTCGGAAAATCCAACGGCTACGCGCCCCCGAAGCCGCGTTGAGGTAAATACTTTTACGGATGGGCTTTTACGGATTTTAGCGTCGGTCCGCAGCAAAGCCTGATAAAACGCTTCATCTTCCAGGTAAGGTACGGCTGGCAATCGGCCAGCCTGTAGGTACATGCGACAGGTTACGGCTAAACTGGCCCCATAATGCTGAAAATGGCGGGGCCAGGGGTCATGAGCGCTGGGGTCGAGCAACGCTTCAGCCTGTGCCAGCAACTGCCGGTACGTCACATCCCGCAGGTGAAAGAGCCGCGCGGGATTGTTGTTGGGATAGGCCATAATACGGCCTGCTACCGCGTCGCAACCGGAAGCTATTTCGGTCATGGTGTACCACAGCCATTGGCTGTCCACCACTGTGTCGCCATCGGTAGAGGCAATGATGCCATCCGGGTTGCCAGCGGTAAGCAGCCGGTGACAGGCTTCGTCCATCAACAGTCGCCGAACGGTGCCAATGTTCGCCTGTGGCGTGGGCAGTTGAATCTGGGCCAGCCGCAGGGGGAAATTCGGGTGTTGACGCTGGTAGCGTTCGGCCAGTTGGTAGGAGTTATCCGTACAGTTATTTGCCAGCAACAGGACTTCATAGCGGGCTGGATCAAGTGGCGTTCCAGTGGCGTCAACCTGCTTTCGTAAGGCATCCAGTGTTTGGGTTAGGTGAACGGCTTCGTCGCGCACCGGTACAATAACCGACACCTGGAGATTGGGCGAGAGGGGTGTTCTGCTGAATAAAAACGATTCTGTTGACGATAGGTCAGGTGCTACTGGTAAGTCTGCAGGCATAGGTCGTTGAGCAAGGCTGACGCCAACATTATGCGGAAGCCAGGTAATCGTAAACCGGCCTGTTAAACAAATTGTTAGGAAATGTTCTGCGATAGCAATCAACCGGGGTCGCCCAAACGATTGGTTGGTTACCAGGTCGCTGAGAGCCATTGTCGGGCCTTAACTCAACCATCAATCTGCTATACCCATAACTAATTCAAGGCAGATTTGGGGCGGCTATTTTCTTAATCTGCCCAGGGTTAGTCCAACAACGGCCCGCTCACTGCTTGTCAGTGAGCGGGCCGTTGTTGGACTAACCCTGGGCAGTAAGCCTACTCAACCAAAGGCATTGATATGCTTCTGGAAGATGGCTTCGTATTTGCTGGCGGCTGCCGTTTGTTTGGCCTCCTTGCAGGCTTCCACAATGGTTTGCAGAATATACAGGTCAGAGTCGGGGTTGCCAAAGCGATTGCCATTGCCACTCTTATCGTAGGCCAGGGCCTGGTCGGCACGGCTGGCCATGATGTCGGCAATTTCAAGGGCCTTTTTGGTGTCACCTACTTCAAACAGGAACCGCACGTAGTTCGACGAAATCTGGTCATATGGAATGCTCTTGTCGGGAATGACCTTCAGCGAGTAATTCAGTACGTCGCGGGCTTTGTCTTTCCGGCCTTCGCGGATCAACTGGTCGGCGAGTCGGAAGAACGCAATCCGGGCCGACACCACGGGTGGACCTTTGTAGGTTTCGTCGTAATAGACATCCGGGTTGTCGAACTCGCGCCAGAAGGTCTTTTTGGTCATGTTGGTGTACATCACGTCCGAATTTACGTAGCCATCCGTAGCGCCCGGAACCGCCACCGGCATCAGCCGATAGGCATAGCCTTCCAACTGCATGTAATTCTTCAGGCTCAGGTAGTTATCGTTCGCCAGTGTGCTGGAGAAATAAATAGGCCGCTTCCAGTTATTGGTGGCAATCATGTCGAGCATGATCAGGTCGGGCTTGTAGAGATCTTTCTTGCCGATGGTCCACTGAAGCGTATCTTTCATGAGTGGGCGCAATGCGGCCGGTACGAAATTAGCCTGATCGACAGCCGCTTTATCAATCGGCAGAAACAGCACCGATGAGGGCAGCACACTCGTCATGTCGCCGTTCGTCAGTGGCACCTGAATAGCCGGGTTGTTGGTCTTAATCAGGTTGATGTACTGCTTGAGGTCGATGCCTCCTTTCACGCCCGGTACTTCGTAGAAGGGCACAATGTCGTTTTTGCCTTTGTTGAAGTTATTAAATTCCAGTGAAATTGGCAGGGCGTCCGATTCATACGCCCTGCGCTTCATCTGCTGAATGTACCACTCCGTACCGAGCAGGCTCAGGTTACACACACGCACGTCGCGCCGGAATCCTTCGACCTCCTGCACATACCAGAGCGGGAACGTATCGTTGTCGCCACCCGTAAACAGGACCGCGTTTGGCGCGCAGGAATTAAGTAGGTTCTTGGCAAAATCGACCGACTGATAGCGTTTGTCGCGGTTGTGGTTGTCCCAGCTTTTCATGCCCATCATCACCGGCAGCAACAGACACACGCCGGCGACCAGGCCGTTCCGGGCGATGTCTGATTTCAGCGTATTGCGGAGACCCTCAGCCAGGGCCATCACGCCCAAACCGAGCCAGATGGCAAAGAAGTAGAACGACCCAACGTAGATGTAATCGCGTTCGCGCGGTTCCGATGGGGGGGAGTTCAGGAAAATTTGCAGGGCAATACCGGTAAACAAAAACAGCAGCCCTACAATCAGGAAATCGCGCCGACGGCGGAAGTACTGGAACGCAATACCGAACAGGCCCAGCGCAAACGGCAGCATGTAAAAATTATCGCGGGCTTTGTTGTTCTTCAGCAAATCGGGCGCGTTCTGATCCGACGACCAGGGCAGCAGGTAACCCGCGCCTTCTTCATCGCTCTCGCGCCCGGCAAAATTCCACATCAGGTATCGCCACCACATGTGGCCCAACTGGTAGCTGAACAAATAACTCAGGTTATCGCCCATGGTTGGTTTCTGCCCTTCGGCAAGGCCCAGCATCTGCCGATAAAGCTGCGGGTGATTTTGCTGATTGCTATATACCCTGGGGAACAGCATCTGGTCGCCGGGCGCATACACATACTCCGGCTGGTGGTCGAAGACAACGTATTTATTGCCTTCTTTCTTCCACATGGCGGCTCCGGGTTTCTGGTCGACGGGCCGGGCTGTGAACACAGGTCCATACAGGAGCGAGCGGCTGCCGTATTGTTCCCGACGCAGATATGACAGGAAGTTTAGGGCATCGCTGGGATCATTTTCGTTGATGGGCGGGTTGAAATCGGCCCGCACCAGCACCTGCATGTAGGAGGCATAACCAATGAGGACAAACGCCAGCGACAGCAGAGACGTATTCCAGATAACCCGCTTGCTTCGGGCCGACCAGATAATGCCGTAGACCAATGACCCAAGAAAAATGATGATGAAGAAAAACATCCCCGAATTGAAGGGCAGCCCAAGCGTGTTCACGAAGAACCGCTCCACAACGAACGCCATCCCCGGCAGGCCCGGAATGATGCCTGAATTGATAATGCCGAGAATAACCAGGCCAATGCCAAACGCAGCGGCTCCCCCCCAGAAGGTTGGTTTAGGGTATTTTTTGAAGTAGTAGATCAGGGCCAGCGCGGGCAGTGTCACGAGGTTCAGTAAGTGAACACCAATGGACAGACCCGTCAGGTAGGCAATTAAAATGAGCCAGCGGTTGGCGGCTGCTTCGTCGTCGATACGCTCCCATTTGAAAGCCGCCCACACCACAATGGCTGTAAAGAACGACGACATGCCGTACACTTCGGCTTCGACCGCCGAGAACCAGAACGTGTCGGAGAAGGTGTACGCCAGCGCGCCAACCGCCCCCGTGCCAATAACCAGCAGGGTGTCGCCGGTGGAGTACTCACTCTCCAGTTTGCCCAACGACTTCTGCGCCAGCATGGTGATGGTCCAGAATAGAAAGGCGATGGTGAACGCACTGGCCAGCACCGACGCCATGTTGACCCAATAGGCTACGTTGGTCAGGTTGCCGAAGGAAAACATCGAAAAAATGCGACCCAGCAGCAGGAAAAACGGGGCACCCGGCGGGTGCGGCACCTGAAGTTTGAACGAACACGCAATGAACTCGCCACAGTCCCAGAAACTGGCGGTGCGCTCAACGGTGCTCGCGTAGGTAAACAGCGCGATAGCGAAAGCGGCCCAGCCCGTGAGGGTATTCAGGCGTTTGAATGATTGCATACGGATGAGATTAGCGGACTGTTTTTGTGTAAGTAGTGGCCAATTCGGCGGGTAACCGCCGGGACCAGGCCAAAATTACGTAAAAAGCAGCCCGACCGGGTTGGGGCGGGCTGTTAAAGTTTGTTAAGGAAGGAGCCGGTATTTTTCGGACATAAATTCAGAAATTGTCATTATGTTTGATACTAACATAGTTGTATGAAAAATGAGATGGGGATGGAAGCGGCAATTCATGTTCAATTGGATGGTAAACAGGTAGCCCGACTCGAAGCCGGGGGCGTAGTTGCTATTCCAGCTTCGTGGGATGATTTTATGGAATTTCTGGCCGATACGCCCTACCGGGCTGAGTATCATAACGGACGGATTATTATTATGGGCTTAGCCGCATTTTATCACGAGGTATTGATTATGGCAGTCGGTGATATTCTTCGCCGAATTTTAAAGGGAAAAGGATACTTTGTGGCAGGTAGTAATGTTGGCGTCCTGAAGGAGGAAGGCAAAGGGTATTATAATCCTGATATTACGGTTGTAAAAGGTAAACCTATATTTCGGAAAGACTCAACGGCCATCATTACGAACCCTTATTTTGTTATAGAGGTGCTGTCCGAGTCAACGGCAGCTTACGACTTTAATCATAAACTGCGTAAATATCAGGGAGTCATTAGTTTGCAGGAGGTAATATTTGTAGACCGCTTCGACATATCCGTTACCGTTTTTCGTCGAACGAACATAGCCAATACCTGGACGGAGACGATTTACGAGAAAGCAGATGAACATGTCCGCATAGCCGGAGAACAGGAGGTTCCGCTCCATGAATTCTTCGCTGATCTACCTGCCGAAGCCCTCGGCGAACAGTCGACTCAATAAACCTCGCCCCGCGCGGCTTTCAGGGTGTTCTGCATCAGCGAGCAGATCGTCATCAGGCCAACGCCACCGGGAACGGGCGTAATGAAACTCGTTTTTGGGGCTACTTCATCAAACTTTACGTCGCCTTTGAGGGCGAAACCGCTTTTCTTGCTGGCGTCCGGCACGCGCTCCAGGCCCACATCGATCACAACGGCCCCCTCTTTCACCATGTCGGCGGTAACGAATTCCGGTTTGCCGAGAGCCGCCACCAGAATATCCGCCGAGCGGCAAATTTCGGGCAGGTTTTGGGTGCGGCTGTGGGTGATGGTAACGGTGCAGTTGCCCGGATAGGTGTTGCGCTGCATCAGAATCGACATGGGCAACCCCACAATCTGACTCCGGCCCACGACCACGCAATGCTTACCGGCCGTTTTGATGTCGTAGCGTTTAATCATCTCCAGCACGCCCTGTGGCGTAGCCGATATGTAGGCGGGCAATCCTTTGGCCATCCGCCCGATGTTGATGGGGTGAAACCCGTCGACGTCTTTGGCCGGGTCGATGGTTTCCATGATGCGGTCGGGGTTGATGTGGGCCGGCAGGGGGAGCTGCACAATCAGCCCGTCCATATCGGGGTTGGTGTTCACCTCACGGACTTTGTCCAGCAGTTCGTCTTCTGTAACCGACGGGTCGAAGCGAATGAGCGTCGAGTGCATGCCGACCTCTTCGCAGTTTTTCATTTTCGAGGCCACGTAGGTTTCCGACGCCCCTTTGTTGCCAACCAAAATGGCTACGAGGTGCGGAATTTTGCCGCCCTGTTCACGAATCTGGGCGACCTGTGCCGCAATTTCGAGTTTAATTTGTGCCGAAAGGAGCTTACCGTCAAGGAGTTGCATAGGTCAGTGGTTAGTCGTCAGTCATCAGTCGATAGTAGATTAACGGTATGAATTAACTAACGACTCTGCTGCAAAGATACACCGCTATAGCAGACTGGGCATATTACCCGTATTTCTGCTGCCATTCCTTTTTCATCCGTTTGTACTCAGCATCTTCCCGTGCTTCGAGATATTTGCCGTAAAAAATCCGGGCCGATTCGGCTTTCATGGGGTCTTCCACACGGGGGAGTTGCTCGCGCCCGTGTGCGCCCGACTGGCCTTTTTTGTCGGTAGGAACGGGGCCGTCGTATTTTTGGCCGCTGGCGTGATTGGCGTATCGCCTGGCACGTGTGTATCCCATTTGTAAAAACTTCCTGGCCATATCCATGCCGATGAAGTCGCCGTTTTCTTTATAGGCCAGAAATAACTGATAAATTTTCTCGGATGACTCGCGGGCAATTTCCGGCGTCTTGAACCGCCAGTAGGGGAGAATCTCAGCTTTGTATGGCATGGCTGTTAGAACACCCATTTCACCAATCTTTACTTTATACTTCTCCGGGTGTTCCCTAAAGTCGATGCCGTAATAGTCAGAATTTGGTTTTGTCATAGCCATATTGTTCAAGTACCGTTGTTAAAAGCAATCTATCACTAACAACCCTGCTCACCCTTGCCCACGCGGTAGAGTTCAGGCTGTTCGCGCAGGTTCAGATTTTGGTAGTCGAGGTCGTAGTTGAAGGCGCGGTTGTTGATTGCCATTGGCTATTCAGTAAGTTGAACGTCTCACGCTAAACTCAGTTGGCAGCTAAACGTTTGTTGGCAACAGGCTGTTTTCTATTCCTGCCGGATTTAATCGCATCGCTACTGGCAACATTTCTGTATTTTCGCCAAAACCAGTAACTATGACTTGGTACAATGAACCACAAATCTGGTCGGAGGATAGCGATCAGGTTTACCTGCGTGTCGAAAATGATACTGATTTCTGGCGTATAACGCATTACGATTTTGTCCGCGATAATGGGCATTTTTACTACCGGGAACAGGCGGGTGATTTCGTAGCGAGTGTACACGTAACGGGGCAGTATAAAAACCAGTACGATCAGGCAGGGCTGATGATCCGGCTCGATGAACGCAACTGGATCAAAACGGGCATCGAGTATGTCGATGAGCAGCAGCATATCAGCGCCGTAGTCACGCGCGAGTTTTCGGACTGGTCGGTTTGCCCGCAACTCCATAATCCGTCGTCGGTGTATTTACGGCTGACCCGGCAAAACGACGCGGTACGCATTGATTATTCGTTCGATGATTTCACCTACCAGATGCTGCGGCTGGCGTATTTCCCCGCCGATAGTCCCGTACAAATCGGCCTGATGGCAGCCGCTCCCGATGGCGCAGGTTTCGACGTAACGTTCACCCAGTTTGCCGTGCTGGATATTTCGTGACGGTTGTTTAGTACGACACCGGGTTAAAACCCGGCGCAAGTAGTCAGACTAACTGTATTGCATTGTGTAGCGTGTAGCGTAGCCTGATTACGGCGCCAGCCACACCTTTTTGGATTCGGGTTCATACTGAAACCGCGCCCGTGTTTGTCCACTGCGGCTCAGGTGCAGGTATTCCATCGCCAGCACCCGGCATTCAATTACTGCGAAGTTTTTGCGACCCGCTTCACTCTCCTGCTCCGAGGGTAACTCATTGCCCAGATGCTCGGGAAAACCAGGGTAGGGGCCGGGCTGTTCGCTGCCGGGCGCGGGCGCGGAGAGATACATTTTGCGGCTGCCCACCCAAAGCGCCTGCCAATGTTCATCGGCTATGTGGTCGTCGGTATGAAGCCGGGTTTCAACCGTCAGCCGGAGTTGAATTTGCCGCGTCTCATCCCAGAATAGCAGCATGGCGGTTGGAAACGCTTCGAGTTGAATTACCTTTTCGGCCCGGGCGTCGGTATGGAACCAGACGTAGTTTAGGGTGGTATCGACCTGGCGCAGCACCACCGTCCGGGCGTCGGCTCCCTTCGCTGTGCAGGTGGCCAGGGTCATCGTTTTAAACTGGTCCTGCTCTTCTTCGATGGCCGACGCGAGTTGTTGCCAGCTATCCCGTTCAAGGTCAGTGAGGGTGACTGAATGATGGGGGGTATCTGTTGTTTTGAGAGAGGGTATTTGCTTGACAGTGGGCATAGATGGTTCTGGTCAGGTTAAATTAACGGGCAGTTAACTTTTTTTGTTTGCAATTGTAAGTTTTTGGGTAAGTCGGCGACTAACGGGTTAAAGGCAATCAGGAATGGAAACCGAATTCATACAGAGTATTACTGCCCACGCCCGGATTCTGCACAAGGTATGCCGATTGTATGGCCGGGATGAGGAAGACCGGAAAGACCTGTATCAGGAAATGGTCCTGCAGCTTTGGCGGGCCTTCCCGTCCTACCGCCGGGAAGCTCAATCCTCGACCTGGATGTACCGGGTTGCCCTGAATACGGCTATTTCTCTGTTTCGATACCAGTCACGCCGGGTTGCCCCGATGCAGGCTAATGATGAGTTATTGGCTGTGGTTCAGGCTACGGGTGCGCCCGAACTGGATGAACGCATTGACCAGTTCTACTCCGCCATCGAACACCTGTCGCCGGTTGAAAAAGCCCTTGTGTTTCTGTATTTAGATGATAATTCGTATGACGAAATTTCCCGAATCATGGGCATTTCTCAGTCGAATGTGGGCGTTAAGCTGAACAGAATCAAAAGCAAACTGAAACGAATAGTGGCCATAACCAACAAATAAATGAGCATGGAAATAAACCTGGATGAATTTAAAGCCACCTGGCAGGCATACGACCAGAAACTCGATTCGACTCAGCAATTAAGTCAGCAGGTACTGGCTATTGTTCAGCGCAATCGGTCGACGAGTACGATTGATAAAATGATTCGGGAGTTGCGGCTGCCCGGCGCCATTCTGCTAACCCTCGTTGTGTTTTTCAGCGCGGTCATTGCGGGTAACCCCTTCGATTATACACAATGGATTCATTATCTGCCGGCTGTTTGTTATACCCTTATTGCCGCCACCGGCCTTTATTTTCTGCTGCACCACAACAGCGACTTGCGCCGGACTACGCTCCATACGCACGACTTGCACCACGCCCTGACGGATTTGATTCGATTGCGTACCCGGCATTCTGCCCTGATGAAATGTGTCTGGCTGCTGGCCATGCTGGCCGGTTCAATGATTATGCTGCCTATTGTTGCCCGTAAATTTGCCGAAGCCGGTTGGCTGTATAGCCTGTTGATTGTGTTGTTGCCAATTGGTCTGACTGCAGTGTCGATTGGGCTGGCGTCGCTGGCGGGTATGTTTAAAGACCGTTACCTTGATGAACTACGGGAACAGGTGAAGGAACTGGAGGACTTTCACTAAACCGGCTTGAGTGCATTCTGTAGATTCCGTATGCCATATCTCCAAGATATGGCATACGGAATCTACAGAATGCACTCAAGCCGGTTAAACAGCATAACCGAAGCGGGTATTTGGTGGTTAAGTTAGTACACCAACGGGTAGCCTTCGGGCGGGCCCATCTGTCTCATGTGTTTTCATAAGTCACTCAATGCCAACGCTTCAGAGCTTGAAATTCGCTACGAAGCCGTGTTGCCACCTTCGGCTGATTTTCAGCCGGTATACCATGCCAACGCCTACACGCTCCCGGCCTGGCCCATCATTACCCGCCAGGAACCAGGCAAACTGCAACTGATTCACTGGGGGCTGATTCCCCGATGGACACGAAATCAGGAGAGCGCCGACGAAATTCGCACGAAGACCATCAACGCCCGCGCCGAAACAATTTACGAAAAACCGTCGTTTCGGTCGGCGGCCCAGGCCGGTAAGCGGTGCCTGATTCCGGTGACGGGCTTCTTTGAATGGCACACAAAAGGCAGCAAAAAATTTCCGTTCTACATCAGCATGAGCGACCAGAAAATTGCGTCGATTGCTGGCTTGTGGGACGAGTGGCCTAACCCCGATACAGGCGAGTTGATACCGACCTACACATTGCTGACCACCGATGCCAATCCATTGCTGGCGGCTATTCACAACACCAAAAAGCGAATGCCGTGCGTACTGACCCCCGAAGCCGAACACGCCTGGCTGCACAACGACCTGAGCGAAGCCGACGCGCTGTTGCTGCTGACCGCGCCCTATCCGGCCCGCCGGATGCACAGCTACAGCATCAGCAAACGCATTACATCGAGAACCGAGCCAACGAATGTACCCCAGGTGATAGAGCCTGCTACTTACCCGGAATTAAGCCACACTACACAGTTATTTAGTTGAGTAATCCGGCCCGTTTGTCCCCCATGAAGGCCGTTTGTGTAGAATTAGATTTTTTTGAGAAATTTGCCGCCAATTTTGGTCAACCGAGTTGTCTATTGGGATTATACCAAGTTACCCGGTAAGTATATCTATACAAATGTTTCCAGCCTGATTATGAAAAATGCACTACTATCCTTCCTTATAAGCACCGCACTGCTAACCCTGCCAACGGGAGTTCGGGCGCAGTTTCCTCCATTTCCCGGTGGCGGTGGGCAGCAGCGGCCAGCCGTAATTCCCGGAACCGCCAGCGACGATTCGCCCAGAGGTAATGCCAAACTAACGGGTATCATTATGGATTCAACCAACAGCAAACCGGTTGAATTTGCCAGCATTGCCCTGATAAACACCCAAACGAAAAAACCAATTGATGGAACGGTGGCCGATGATAAAGGAAAGTTTACGCTGACCAAGCTGCCGGAGGGCGATTTTCAGGTGCTGATCTCCTTTGTTGGGTATCGGAACAAGACCATTTCGAGCGTTAAGCTGAATCGCAAAGGCGACATTAATCTTGGCCTTATTAAACTGGCCGCCGATGTCAGAACCCTGAACGAAGTAGAAGTTGTTGGGCAGGCGTCCTTAGTCGAAGAAAAAGTGGACCGGCTGGTTTATAATGCCGATAAGGACCTGACCGCCAAAGGGGGCGATGCCACCGACGTGATGCGTAAAGTACCGCTTTTGTCAGTCGATTTAGACGGTAATGTGAGTTTGCGGGGCAGCAGCAACGTGCGGGTCCTGATTAACAATAAACCCTCCACCATTGTGGCCAGCAGCGTGGCCGATGCCCTCAAGCAGATTCCGGCCGACATGATTAAGACGGTTGAAGTGATCACCTCGCCCTCGGCTAAGTACGATGCCGAAGGCTCGGCGGGCATCATCAACATCATCACTAAGAAAACCACCCTGCAGGGCTTCACGCTGAATATTGATTCGGGCGTTGGCAACCGGGGCAGCAACCTCGGCCTGAATGGCAACCTGCGGACTGGTAAAATGGGCTTTAGCCTGAGCGGATTCGGGCGGGCGAATTACAATGTCGTCGGCAATTTTGCCAATACTCAGACAACCGTTGGTAAAAACGGGACAACCACCACCGAGCAGAGCGCTGATACGCGCAACCAGGGTGTTTTCGGGCAATACACGCTCGGCTGGGATTATGACATCAGTAAAACCAGCGCTATTACGGCCAGCCTGCGGTATGGCGCCCGCAACAACGTCCAATACCAGGATAATTTTCTGACCAAAACCAGCGGACTATATTTCCCGACTTACAACAGCCGGAATGTGCAGACCAAAGACCTGTCGGGCACGGTCGATGCGAACGTCGATTATACCCGGACCTATGCCACGCCACAGCAGGAACTGAGCCTGTCGGCGCAGTATAGCCGCAACAACCGAAATAATGATTTCACGGCCGATATTCTGAGTTCGGCTGATTTTTCGACCATTACCTCGCGGCAGCAAAACCTGAATGACAGCTACAATCAGGAGTCTACTTTTCAGTTGAACTACCAGACGCCAATTGGCACGAATCAATTGATTGAATTTGGCGGAAAGGGCATTTTCCGGCAGGTCGAAAGTTCGTTCAGCTACAATTATGGCGTTGGTACGGCCAGTTTTTTGCCCGACCCCAACCGAACCGGCAACACCCTGAATTACGATCAGAACATTGGCGCGGGTTATGTGTCCTACACGTTGACCACCAAGAGCAAATTCACGATAAAGGTGGGAACGCGGTATGAACACACAACCATCAATGCCAACTACAGCCAGAATCAGCCAGGCGAGCAGGGTGGAGCTGCCGGGCAGGATCTGGGCATTCCGGGTTATGGCAATTTGGTGCCCAGCATCAATATTTCAAAATCGCTGAAGGGTGGTAAAACCATCAAACTGGCCTACAACCGTCGGTTGCAGCGACCCGGCATTCAGTTTCTGAACCCCAACATCAACGCGGCCAACCCCACCAACATTACACAGGGAAACCCGTTGCTGTCGCCCGAATTGACCGATAACGTCGAGTTGAGCACCAGTGCGTATGTCAAAAGTGTTTATCTGAATGTGTCGCTCTTTGCCCGGCAAACCAACAACTCCATCACCAGCGTGCGCGACACAGTTACCTCCAGTGTGGGGCAGGTAACCAACCCGGTTCTGTCGCAGGTAATTCGCACAACCTATCTCAACATTGGCCGCGAATCGGCCTACGGAACGAACGTATTCGGTAATGCCACCCTGTTTTCCAAATGGCAGATTGGTGGTGGTTTCGATTTGTATTATGCCTATCTAACCAATAACAACGCGGCTTCCATTTACCAGGCCACCAATTCGGGCTGGGTCATTACGGGGCGGGTGTTCACCAGTTTGAATATCAAAAACGGCTGGGGTTTGCAGGGATTTGGCTTCTTTCGGGGCAAAGAGATTCAGCTACAGGGCTACCGGGGTGGATTTGGTTTCTATAGCATCGGGGTGAAAAAAGACCTTAAAGACAAACGGGGCAGTTTCGGCATTGCGGGTGAGAATTTCTTCAGCCACCCATTCACCATTCGCTCCGAGTCGGCATCCCCAATTTTCACCCAGAGCAGCGTTGTCAATCTGTACAATGCCGGTGTTCGGGTCAACTTCAGCTACAAGTTCGGTAAACTGAGTTTCGATACACCACAGCGCAAACGGGGCCGTTCGGTTGAGAACGACGACGTGAAAGGGGGCGAAGGCGGTGGCGATGGTGGCCAGCAACAGCAGCAACCCGCACAGGGCGGGGGCGCCCGCAGACCGAGGTAGATGAGCGGGGCGCCAGGGGCGCGGAGCAGGGGTAAGCGTTTCTACCCTGCTCCGCGCTCCACGCTTTTATAACATCGCTGCCCCAAACACGCCCGCGCTATCCCCTAATTTGGGTTTCAGAAAGGGCGTGTTCAGTTCCCGGCTGTTGAACACGTATTTTTTCGCCCGTTCCACACCTTCCGTATACAACAGGTCGACATTGCCAACGCCCCCGCCCAGCACAATGGCGTCGGGGTCGAGAATGTTTACGATGACCGAGATGGCCCGGCCAAAGTATTCCAGCAGCCGGTCGACAGTTTGGTTGGCTACTACGTCGTTACCCTGCCGATAGCGATCCATAATTTCCCGCATTGTTCGCTCTTCGCCACTGTGCTGTTGATAGTACTGTTGCAGGGCCGGACCTGAAATAACCTGCTCGTTGCAGCCCTGCTTGCCGCAGTAGCAGGGCGGGCCGTTTTCTTCCAGAATATTATGGCCCCATTCGCCCCCAATACCCTGAAAGCCGTTCAGCACAAAGGGGAGTCCGTCTTTGCCCTTCACTACAACGCCCCCACCAACGCCCGTACCCATAATTACGCCAAAAACAGTCTGATAATCAGGTACTACATCGGGTACAATGCCCATTGTCGCTTCGGCGAGGGCGAAACAGTTGGCATCATTCGCTACTTCGACGGGTACGTTCAGCAACCGGGCGAGGTCCTGTTTCATGGGTTTGCCATTTAGCACCGTCGTGTTGCAGTTTTTCATGGTCTGCCGGGCCGGATCGAAGGTACCGGGCGTTCCGAAACCAATCCGGCCAGGCGTGAGACCCGTTTCGGCTTTGAGCATGTCGATCAGCCGGATGATCTGGCTCAGGATGTGGTCGTAACCTTTTTCGGCTTCGGTATCAATACGTTTGCGGATGAGGACAGCATCAGGCGAAGGAGCAGACAGTACAACGCCTTCAATTTTAGTGCCGCCCAGGTCAATACCCCAATAAGTTTGCATGAATAGATGTACGATTTAAGCGATGGTCCGCCGTTGCGGTACGAATTACGATTTAAACGAATACAAATGTAGCTTTGCCCAGCAAATCATATAGCGTAATCGCCCCGGCGACCCAGTCATCAATCAGACATCATGGTAACTCCCGGCCAGAAAACCCCCAATAGTGCTTGAAAATACTGGTGAGGTTCCTGATTTTCAGGCCATCGTTTCAATTATGAATGATGAATTTGGCTGATGCGTGAATTTATCATTCATAATTTATCATTCATCATTCACAACATGGCCTGGTATCACAACTTCTTTTACGGGTTGCCACAGAATGCGTGGAAAGCCGCCCAAACGGATGAGCAAACGCAACTCGACCTTGAACTGCTCGTAGAAACCCTGGAGTTTGGCCCCGGCGACCGGCTGCTGGATGTCTTCTGCGGTTATGGCCGGCACGCGCTCCCTCTTGCCCGAATGGGTGCGCGGGTGACGGGTGTAGACATTTCAGACGAATACATCGCTGAAATTCAGACGATTGCTGATAAAGAAAAATTGCCGGTAATCGCCTGTGTCGATGATTTTCTGACGATGCCTGAAGCCAGCGTAGGGGCCGATGCATCGTTCGACGCGGGGTATTGCCTGGGCAATAGTTTTAGTTTCTTCCCCCGGCCCGACATGCTGCTATTTTTGTCGCGCATTGCCAGACTGCTCAAGCCGGGTGGTCGATTTCTGGCGCACTCGGAGATGGTAGCCGAGTCGGTCCTGCCCGATTACCAGGCGCGTAGCTGGCAACCCGTTGGTGGAGCCGATGAGGAGCCGCTCTTGTTTCTGGTCGAAAATGAATACTTCCCAGTGGATAGCCGAATCGAGTCGCACCTGACTTACGTGAAACAAGGGAAGATTGAGACCCGCCTGGCGCAGCACTATGTCTTTACACTGGCCGAACTGGGGCAGTTGTTTACGGAAGCAGGTTTGCAGATTATAGCCGCTTATGGAACAATCGACGGAGAGCCTTATGCGTTGGGCGACGAAGCGGTGTGGCTTGTGGCTCAAAGAAAATAGGCTTGATCGTCAGGTGGTTAGTATATCAGTAACTGGTTCTAAGTCTATCGATCTGGGTATAATAATCTGTCTGTCAGGTAATTATGTAGTCTGTTACCGATGAAGTTTTAATTTTTCCATAATTTTTTTGCCCGGCTCCCGGAAATTCAACATAAATCCGTAGTTTTCAGTCAGTTTAACACCGTTAACTGTCGACTTGTAACCTGCTCTATGGAAGTACTTGAACGAAAGCCGCGTAATCGTGAGCAAACCCGATCCGGCATTCTGGTAACCGCAAAATCTATTGCCCGCCGGGAAGGCTGGCAAGCCGTTTCGATTCGTAAAATCGCCGATGCGATTGAGTATAGCGCCCCTATCGTTTATGAATATTTCGACAGCAAAGATGTGTTGCTGGACGAAATCAGGAATGAGGGATTCCGTCATCTGCTTCAGGAGTATAACCGCATCCTGAAACTTTACCGCGACCCTGAAAAACGACTTTATGAAATCTCGCTGATTCAGTGGGTATTAGCCCGGCAACAGCCCGAGATTTATCAGGTAATGTATAACCTCGACGGGGCCTATTGCACCCTGCCGGTTTACCAGTCGGAGTCGATGCAGGCAGTTAGCAAAATTGTGAGTGAGACGATCTTCTCGTTTATTCCCAAGTCGAAGGATAGCATCAAACGGCTGTTTTTTCAGTGGTGGTCCGTCTCGCACGGAATGATTATGCTGGCTATGCTGCTCAAAGATGAACAACCCCTCGACCAGTCGGAGCAAATTTACTGCGAAACCATGCGCCGGTTTATCCGCGATCTGCGCTAATTCATGCGTATTGCCATTATCGGGGCAACCGGCATGCTCGGTCATCCGGTCGCGCATGAACTGCTCAACGCTGGTTTTTCCATTCGCATCATCGCCCGCGACGTAGTCAAAACGCGGGCGATGTTTCCGACTGTCGACGTTATGGCGGGCGATGTACGCGACCAGCCTGGTTTGGTCCATGCGCTACAGAATATCGATACGGTCTACCTCAACCTGTCTATCAGACAGGACGAAAAACCTACTGATTTCCATATCGAAGCCGAAGGCCTGACGAATATTCTCGAAGCCGCTCAGCAGGCGGACGTCCGCCGAATTGCCTATTTATCATCGCTTGTCATGCGCTATCAGGGCATGAATGGTTTTCGATGGTGGGCGTTCGAGATCAAGCAGGAAGCCGTTCGGCTCATTAAAGCATCCGGCATCCCTTACAGTATTTTTTATCCCTCCTGCTTTATGGATTCACTGGCGGAAACGCAGCGAATGGGGCGGTTTATCCTGCTGGTCGGGCGGTCTGCCGTGAAACCCTGGTACGTGTCGGCGCACGACTACGGCAAACAGGTAGCGCGGGCGTTTCAACTGGCTCAGGCCGGTCAGTGTCAGGAGTACGTGATTCAAGGGCCGGAAGCCATCACCCAGCACGAAGCCGCCGACCGGTTTGTGGCTGCATACGCCAACGAGAAACTATCCGTACTGACAACTCCGCCCTTCCTGATGAAACTCGGTCGCCCGTTTTCGGCGCAGGCCGATTATGGCTGGCACATCACCGAAGCCCTCAACAACTACCCCGAATCGTTCGAAGCCGAACAAACCTGGGCCGATTTGGGGAAGCCCGAAACAACAATCGAGCAGTTTGCCACCAACATCTAACCGCACTGGGGTATAAGACAAGTTTTTACGACAGGATTACAGGATTTTCACGCAAATAAAATCCTGTAATCCTGTCGTAAAAATCAACGTGCCCTACAGCCAGCACTACGCGCCCCCGGCCCGGCGTTTTTCGTCCTCAGCACCGCCCGTGCGCCGACGAGACGGGCTAACCGTGTCGCTGCCAAAGCGGTATGAAAACGAGGCCGTAGCCACCCGCGTATCCTGCCGCTGGTAGAACTGTTCAACGTAATTGGTATAGTTCGAGCTGGCCCGTAACGGACTGGTGTAGAACACATCCGTCAGGTTCAATTTTAACGTGCCTTTCTTGTTCCAGACGCTTTTTTGCAGGCCCACATTAAGCTGACCCAACGGCTGAATATCCAGAAAACCATACAACTGCCGCGATTGGTAATTCCCCGTCAAATCGGCGGTCCAGCCCCGGCCCAGGGTGAACGTGTTGGTGCTGTTGATGGTGTACGCAGGCAGGCCTTCGTTCAGCGACGTACCCGCCAAATCGCCCACGAACCGGTTGTAAAAGGCCACCAGATTATTGTCCATTGTCCACCAGGTGGCGGGTTGCACCGGAATGGTGAGCGTCAGGGCGTAATAATCCTGGCGGGTCAGGTTCTGAAACGTCGACACGACCTGCCGATTGCCTTCTGGCGCCGGTTGCACCACGCTGATGATGGGCTGGTCGGTACGGCTATAGCTAATTGACGTGATGAATTTCTGGTTGAAGGTGTGTGTCAGTTCGATGTTGTAACTCGATTGCGGAAACAGCGACGGATTGCCTGAGAAGTACGTCGTCGCATCGACATAAGCCCGGAACGGGTTAAGCTGGTTGTAGGTCGGGCGGTCGATCCGGCGGCTGAGCGATACACTCAACTCGTGCGTTTTCGACAACGTCTGCTTGACGAAAACGCTGGGAAACAGTTGAAAATAGTTGCGTTCAAAACTATCATTACCAATCACCTGAACCCCTTTGGCGTTGGTTTGTTCGCCCCGCAACCCCGCCTGAATGGTCAGTTTGTTAATTGTTTTGTTTAGGTTAATGTAAACGGCATTGATATTCTCGTCGTACTGAAACTGGTTGGTTTTGCCCGTATCGACCACACTCCTGCCTTCGCTGATGTTGGTAAACAGCACATTGTTGTCGGCATGAACCCAGCTAACCTTAAAACCGCCTTCCAGCCGGGTTTTATTCGGCGTCGTATGCAGGTAATCGGCTTTGAACGAACGGATATTGAGTATACCGTCCAGGTTGCCCGCCAGCGTAGTTGAGGGACGAACCGGAAGGGTGAAAAATGTCTCCAGATTTTGCAGCCGGTGGGTTTCGTAGTGAGCGAAATCAGCATCGGCGGTAAGTTCCCGACGCCCGGTCGAATCGAAACTGTGTTTCAGATTCAGGTTAATAGCCTGGTTGGGTATGGACAGGTTCCGGCGGTTTGCGGACTGATAGTCCAATTGGAGTTGCCCGATTGAATCGAACGTTCGGGTACTATTAGGAATGTGGGCTTCGGCGTCCATCGCAAAACCATTCATAACCGCGCCCAGCAGCGTTCGTTTCGAGAGGGTGTAGTCGAAGCCAACGCGGTAGGTGTTGGCAATGTAGCGTGTTTTGCCCTGGTTATCCTGGTCGCTGCTGCCCGTGAACTGCCCTGCCTGGTAGAAATCCCGGTGTAGTCTGAGCTGGGTGTACACGTTCCGGTCGCTGTAGTTGTAACTGCCGAACAGGTTCAGGTTTTTGTGCCGATGATTCAGCGAGAGGCCACCGGTCAGTTTGCCGTATCGCCCATAGCCATAACTGGCATTTACGCTGCCATTCGTGCCCTGCCGACCGTCTTTTTTGAGTTTAATGTCGATAATGCCCGCGCTGCCAGCCGCATCGTATTTGGCGGGCGGGTTGGTGATCAATTCAATCTTTTCGATTGAATTGGCGGGCATGGCCCGGAGCATATCGGCCAGCTCAGAGCCGGTCATGGGCACGCGCTTACCGTCGATGAGCACCAGAACCCCCTGTTTGCCCCGCAGGGCCAGGTTATCGTTCTGGTCGACGGTCACGCCGGGCGAACGACTCAGCATCTCCAGCGACGTAGCCCCCGCGCTGAGCGGGCTACTGCCAACATTCACCACAATCCGGTCGGCTTCCCGCTCAAAGAGGGGCTTGCTGGCCTGAACGGTCACCTCCTTCAACTGGGTTTTGCGGCTGGGTTTTAGCAGAAGAGGAGGCAGCGTCTGGTCGGATAAAGCGACGACAAATGGGGCCGTTTGCACCCGCTCGAAGCCAACCTGCGACGCCGAAACAAAATAGCGGCCTTCTGGTAACTGATCAAACCGGAACAACCCACCCGCATCGCTGAACTCGGTTTTGATGACGACCGAATCAGCCGCCCGGTGCAGGGCAACGGTCGCAAACTCAATGGTTGTGCCGGTCACGTCGCGCACGGTTCCCGAAAGAATAGGGCCGGGTTTGGCGAAGGTGGGATGAATTATCGCTGATAAGCTAACGAAGAGAAAAAATGTGCGTAGCAGACACGTCATACCGACTTGCGTTTAGGTGCTAAAAACGGAATTTGCCGTAAAGACGCAGCCGTCCGGCTACAGCACAGCATTTCTCCATAAACGGCCTAAAACGGGTATCATCGGGGGAGGGCTTCGGAAAAAAGGACGGGATATTTCCGTCCTTTTTCTTTTTATCCTGTAATGTGTAATATTACACGCTACAGGCGTGTTATGATTCTGAATTTCCGGCACAAAGGTTTGCAGCAGTATTACGAGGAGGGCAATAGCTCGAAGCTCCCCGCGCAGTACTTACGCAAGATCAATCGAGTTATAGATCAGTTAGAGGCTGTTACATCCATCAGCGACATTCAGCAAATGGGGTCAGGGATTCACAAATTGACGGACGATATGACGAACTTTTGGTCGATCACCGTTACGCCGAATTATCGGATCATTTTCCGGTTCGAGAGCGGAGACATTTACGACGTGGATTACGTCGATTATCATTAAGAAAAGGACAAACAATGAAGCGTACTTTAGCCCCCGTGCATCCCGGCGAGATTTTGCGGGAAGAATACATTCAGGAACGCGGTTTGACAATTACCGAAGTAGCGAAGGGTTTAGGCATTGCCCGCGCCAATCTGTCGGCCATTGTGAACGAACGCGCGGGCATCAGCCCGGAATTGGCCGTGAAACTGTCGGAGGCCTTTGGCAATACTGCCCAGTTTTGGGTAAATCTGCAAAAAAATTACGAGCTGTGGCACGCTGAAAAGAAGGTGAACCGTTCAGTGATTCAGCATTTTGGCTGCTCAGAATCTAAAATGCAAACGGCCTAAAGCAGGCTTAAATGCCATAGCTAATAAATCATTCAGCATTTAATGCATCGGCAGGCTTTTCACTTTGCCACCCGCCACATCATCGACGCTGTGCTGGATGATAAACGCGTTGGCGTCTATCTCAGACACGATAGTGCGTAGTCGGCTGATTTCCAGCCGCGTGACAACGGTATAAAGTACGCATTCAATATCCTGATGACTACCGTGCTTGCCGTAGCCACCCGCTCCCTTTAACACACTGATTCCCCAGCCCTGTTCAATGATTCGTTGCTGAATGGGTTCGTGATGCTTCGAAATTATCAGGACGGCGGTGTATTCCTCAATACCGTGAATAATAAAATCGACCGTTTTCGACGCGGCAAAGTAGGTAATCATGGAGTACAGGGCCGGGTTAATGCCCAGAAAGAAAGCGGCAGCCCCAAAAATAAGGACGTTAAGCACCAGAATAACATCGCTGACTTTCAGAATTGGACTGCTCCGGCTAATGAGCAGTGCGGCAATCTCAGTACCATCCAGCACGGCGCCACCCCGCATCGCTAAGCCGATGCCAGCCCCGATGAAAAAACCGCCGAATACGGCCGTCAGCAGCAAATCTGGTGTGACATCGGGGTAGGGAACAACAGCCAGGCTAAGGGAAAGACCCGCAATGGCCAGCGTACTTTTAAACGCAAATTGCCGCCCAAACTGCCGGTAGCCCAACGCAATAAAGGGGAGGTTAATCAACAGCAGCCAGATAGGCAGTGGAATGTTGACAAGCGTGGCCAGCAGCATCGAAACGCCCGTGACACCCCCGTCGATAAAATGGCTCGATGTCAGAAACCCCTTAATCCCAAACCCGGCGCTCAGCACCCCGGCAACGATGAAAATCGTATCTTTTACCGTGCGAAAAACAGGCGATTGACGGGTCATGGAATTAGTAGGGTAGGTGAAGTACCTGGAGCAGGGTGCCGGGAGCACGGAGCAGGGAATAGCTGTGCGTTTTTTAGGTTGGAATCTCTACTCTGTGCTCCCGGCACCCTGCTCCTCACTAATACAACCCTTCTATCGACAGATACCGCTCGCCCGTGTCGTAGCAGAAGGTCAGTATCCGGCTGCCGGGAGCAAGACCGGGAAGTTTTTTGGCAACCGCTGCCAGCGATGCCCCCGACGAAACGCCCACAAACGTGCCTTCTTCCTTCGCCGACCGTCGGGCCATATCATAGGCTTCGTCTTTACTGACCTGAATAACACCATCCAGCACGTCGGTATGCAGGTTTTGTGGAATAAACCCCGCGCCAATGCCCTGAATTGGGTGTGGCCCCGGTGCCCCCCCGCTAATGACCGGCGACAACTCCGGCTCAACGGCATAGACTTTCAAGTTCGGAAATTTTTGTTTCAGCACTTGCCCAACCGCCGTAATATGGCCCCCCGTGCCAACGCCCGTAATCAGAACGTCGAAGCCATCGGGAAAGTCGGCCAGAATTTCCTCCGCCGTTGTCCGAACGTGAACATCAATGTTAGCCGGGTTCTCGAACTGTTGGGGCATCCAGGCGCCGGGCGTTTGGGCAACTAATTCGTGGGCGCGTTCGATGGCCCCTTTCATGCCTTTCTCGCGGGGTGTCAGGTCGAATTCAGCCCCATAAGCCGCCATAATTTTGCGCCGTTCAATGCTCATGGACTCGGGCATGACCAGGATGATTTTGTAGCCCTTCACAGCCGCCACCATCGCCAGACCAATGCCCGTATTGCCCGATGTTGGCTCAATGATGGTGCTGTCGGATGTGAGTAGTCCTTGTGTTTCAGCCGCTTCGATCATCGCCAGGGCGATGCGGTCTTTAATGCTCGCGCCGGGATTGGCCCGCTCAAGTTTGGTCCAGACTTCATACCCCGGAAACAGGCGATTGATTCGCACATGGGGCGTATTGCCAATGGTATCGAGGATGTTGGGGGCTTTCATAAAAAAGAGTAAAGGAGGGAGGAGGGCAAGGAAGTCTATATTCCTTTTCTCCTCTTTAGAGGTTGTTTGAATTTCTAAAGTTTGACGTTACTCCCCGTCGCTGTGAGGACACAGCGACGGGGAGCCGGGCACTAATTTGTAGAGATATAGACAGTCTTTTAAATAACAAAATTGATGGGTTCGAGGGATTCCAGCGATTTTAGCCGAACGTCGGTTTGGTGCTGATTGAACACTAAGGAATGCGCTTCGACACTGGTCGTTAGCCAGACGTTGCCACCAATAACCGAATCGTGACCAACCGTGGTGTAGCCACCCAGAATGGTCGCGTTGGCGTAGATAACGACGTTGTTTTCGATGGTTGGGTGTCGCTTTTTCTGGGCCATCGACTTAGCCACGTGCGTAGCGCCGAGGGTGACGCCCTGGTAAATCTTCACGTTATCGCCAATGACCGTTGTCTCGCCGACCACAACGCCGGTGCCGTGGTCGATGAAAAACGACCGGCCAATCTGCGCCCCCGGATGAATGTCGATACCCGTCAGGCTGTGTGCATGTTCGGTCAGCATTCGGGGAAGGAGCGGCACGTTTTGTTTCAGCAATTCGTGGGCAATTCGATATACGGCAATGGCGTAGAAACCCGGATACACGGCCACAACCTCCTCAATGCCAACGGCTGCCGGGTCGTTGTCGGCAATGGCGTGAGCATCGAACAGCAAACTGTCGTAGATGGCTGGTAGCTGGTCAAAAAAACGCTCGGTGATTTCGGCCGGGCTGTCGGCCAGGTTATTCTCTAATGGGTGCAGCAGACAAATAAGCTGCTCATGCAGATTTTGATACGTTTCTTCCACGTGCTGCGAGATTGACTTACAATCCTGCGTGACAGGAAATAACAGCCGCATCAACTGGTCGATAAACCGTCCGGCATCTGGACGCGAGGGGAGTTTGTAGCGGTAACGCGCCCGCTGATTGTGCAAATGGTCGAGGAATGTACTGGTACTGGTGGTCATGACGTTAGTAATTGAGTGGAATCTATGCCCCGTTCTGTGGAATGACTACACCGACGTGGCAGGTGGTTATTAAGGAAGTCAATTCCGTAATCACCTAAATTCTCTGATTTCGGAACAAAATGTGGGCCGCAAAGTTCGGCAACAACATCTGGAACCTAATTTGTAACGTAAAAAAAGAAACAAATGGAGCGAATCGTCATGTTTAGCAAAGCGGTGTTTGCGTTTATTATTTCCCTGACGGCCACGTCGGGTGTTGCCTGGATGCTGGCCGCAGCCTGTCAACCTGCCCAACAGACCGATATCGTAGGTCTGGATTCTGTCGGCACCGGAAACTCAGCCGCCCTGAAGGTTGTCAACGCCTATCCTAAACTCAAGTTTGAGTCGCCGGTGGAGTACACTCATGCCAATGACGGCACCAACCGGGTGTTTGTTATTGAGCAGGAAGGCCGCATTCGGGTGTTCGAGAATGATGCCAATGCTTCATCTGCCGGGACGTACCTGAACATTCAGAGTAAAGTGGCGTCAGGGGGCGAAATGGGCCTGCTGGGGCTGGCGTTTCACCCCAATTTTAAGCAGAATGGCTTTTTCTACGTCAACTATACCAAATCGAACCCCCGCGAAACCGTTGTGAGCCGCTTCAAAGCATCGTCGGCATCTGCCTCAGAAGTTGACCCCGGCTCGGAAGTGGTCCTGTTTAAATTTGAGCAACCTTACTCGAATCATAACGGCGGAAAAATCCTGTTCGGACCCGATGGCTATCTGTACGTTGCTACGGGTGATGGCGGTAGTGGGGGCGACCCGCAGAACAACGGTCAGAACCGCAGTAGCTGGCTGGGTAAAATCCTGCGTGTGGATGTGAACAGCACCGGAAAAGGGAATTATGGCATCCCCGCCGATAACCCTTACAAAGGAAGTACGAGCGGCTACCGCGAAGAGATTTTTGCCTATGGATTACGCAATCCCTGGCGCGTCAGCTTCGATGAACAAGGCCGCTTGTGGGCGGGCGATGTCGGTCAGAACAAAATTGAAGAGGTAGACATCATCACCAAAGGGGGTAATTATGGCTGGCGGGTCAGGGAAGCTAACGCCGATTTTAACGCCAAAGACAACAATGTTAATCCGGCGGATTTGATTGATCCTGTCTGGCAGTACACGCACGACAAGGGCGACGTATCCATCACCGGCGGGATTGTGTATCGTGGCCCGGCGAACCCATCCTTGCGGGGCAAATACGTGTATGCCGATTATGCCAGTGGGCGGGTGTGGGCCTTAGCCATGAACGGCAGTAAAGCTGCGGGCAATCAGGAAGTCGTTGCCGGAGCCGGTTCGATTTCGGCCTTTGGCGAAGACCAGAAAAACGAGCTGTACCTCTGCGATCATGGCGGGGGACGAATTCTTCGATTGACAGGGGGAAATTGATTTTTGTCGATTTTATCAATCCGACGAAAGGAGGAATCTTAAAGTTTCCTGACTCATACATTGGGAAACTTTAAGATTCCTCCTTTCGTCGGATTGATACAAAAAAGCCTGCTGCTTCGTTAGCGGGCTTTTTTGTATCTTGGGAGCACATTCTGCAACCTCAATGATTACGACCACCTTCCTCGACTCCCCGCTCGGCATCGTTCGTATTGCTGGCGACAATGCGGGCGTTTCAGTCATCTCCTGCACCGATATTCCGCCCTACGAGGAATTTTTGACCATACACCCCGATGACCTTGCCGGGCCGGTTCAGGTAGCGGTTGGGCAATTGCAGGAGTACTTTTCGGGCGAACGGCAAATCTTTGACTTTCCACTGAACCCATCGGGAACAACCTTCCAGCAAACGGTTTGGCGAGCCTTACTCGATGTGACTTTTGGTACAACGCTGTCCTATCTGACCCTGACCCGGCGCATTGGCGATGAGAAAGCCATTCGGGCGGTAGCGGCTGCCAATGGCCGGAATCCGCTCTGGATTGTGGTGCCTTGTCATCGCATCATCGGTTCTGATGGGTCCCTGACGGGCTATGCCGGTGGATTGTGGCGAAAAAAATGGCTGCTGGAACATGAAGGCGCTTTCGCCCGGTCGGGTCAGTTAGCGTTGTTTTAAATGTGCTTGTGGTGTCGGACGGTCGCCCGCTGGCGTTCTCAAACCCGACACCACAATCACTTAAAATAACTCACTCAAGTACACCACCACGCCCGCAGAGATGCGGAACGCCATAACGTCGGCCTTGTCGCCGGTGTTGAAACCGTTTACCGAAACGGGCGATTTGGCCCCGGCCTGCAGGCTTCCACTCAGGGTTATGGCAACAGGTAGGGCGACATAATAACTAAGGCCCGCCCCGATGTGTACGGCTCCACCCTTGAACAAAAGATTGTCGCGTCCGCCGTTCTGGTTAAGTACCTGATCGGCTTTGCCCGTCTGATACGCGTAGCCCACTTCGGCAAACGGGCGAAGGGCCTGGGTCGTTGTCGAAAAATTAAACCGCACGCCCGCTGTCGCGTGCGAAAAATGAAACGACTGGGCGGCTACCGGCGTTGCCTTCAGCGGGGTAAAGTCATATTGGGCAAACACGTCGAATCGCTGGTTGAAACCGTACCCCACCCGGCCACTAATGCCGAGGCCACTGCCCGAACGCTCGTCTAAAAATTGAAAATAATCCGACGACCAGCTCATATAATGCCCCTGTAGGCCCAGGCTGAGGCCTTCTGTCGTGGATTGCTGGCGGATAGTTTGCGCCCTCAGGCTGCCTGATGCCAGCACACCCGCAAGTAGAAATAGGAAAGTAAATTGACAATAGCGCATGACAAGTGTGATGTTAAGTGAGGTGAAATGGTGATAAGCAGATTGTTAAAGATTAATGACATCATCGCCGGTACGGACTTCAAACGTTTGCCCTGGCCGGAATAGCACCGGCTGGCCTTTGGCTTCTTCGCTGATCGTGGCCGACCGCAGCGAAAGCCGTTTGCCGTTCACGGCCTCGACGGTATTGATCCGAAATTCGAGCAGATTTTTCTTTCGGAACATGTCTCCGTCGGCCCGTTTAATTCGGCTCACTTCACCGTAGGCAGTTGCTCCGCTCTGAATCACCACCTCCCCATCGCTCATGACCGACTCCGTTACCCGAAACCGGATCGACTGACCTTCCTGCGAAGCATCGGACGAAAGCCCGTCAATCAGCGCCAGGCTGACCCGCAGCCGCCGAATGGCAATTGCTTTTCGGCTCGTTGTTTTAGGCGGTGCCGGGTCAGAAACCGGTTCAGACCGGGTTGCTGGATTGACAGGACTGGTCAGCGTTTCTGACGGGTCCGGCGTTCCGGGCTTAGGTACTTCAGCCGTTCCAGTGCCTGACTTTTTGGTAATGACAGGGCCGTTGCTATATGGGCGGAGAATCATTGATTTGGGTTGCTTACCAACTACCTTGTCTTTCTTTTCGACGGGTGCGGGCTGCTCTCCTTTAGGCGCGGGAGCCGGTATTGTAGCCGGTGTTTCCTGAGCCAATGGAACGGCAATCGCTGGCTGGTCGACCGATGATTTGGGTTGCTCGGATTTAGTTACAGGTCGAGTGCCAGAGGAGGCTGGCAGGCGTTTTTCGGGTGGCGTGTCGTCGGCTTTGTCGAATAGAATCAAGCCGATAAAACCAATGGCAAATAAGGTGAGTATTCCCGCCAAAAGCGTTTGCCAATTTTCTGACAACCAACGCTTTGATCGGTTTTGCAGCGATGGGTCACGACCCGGCGAAACCTCTTTCGTTTCAATCAGAATGGGTTGACGGACGGGCTGAATGTTCAGGACATTGGTGGTGGTGGTGGGCGGTGGAGCAACAAACTGGGTTGGGTCGAGGTTGGGTATCTGCGAAAAAAACGGTTGCAGTGCCCGTTGAAACTCTTTGGCATCGGCAAACCGTTTAGCCGGGTTTTTCTCCAATGCTCTGTGAACAATGGCTTCGAGTTCTTTCGGCACGCTGGCGTTCAGTTTCCGAAGGGCGATGGGCTTTTCCTGAATAATCGCCTGCATCAGGGCATAATCCGTTCGGCTGGCGAAGGGCAGTTTGCCGGAGAGCAATTCATAGAGCAGAATGCCCATGGCATACAGGTCCGATGCGGGCGAAGGCGCTTCGCCCTGCACCAGTTCGGGGGCCATGTATTCGAGTGTGCCAACAATCCGGTTCACCTGGGTCAGGCGTTGGTTGCCTACCACGCGGGCAATCCCGAAATCCATTAGTTTGATGCTTCCTTCCGGGGTTAGCATCAGGTTGGCGGGCTTGATGTCGCGGTGCAGAATGCCTTTCCGGTGAGCGTGGGCAAGTCCTTCGAGACCCTGCCGGGTGATTTCGGCGGCCACGGCGGCTGGCAGTGGGCCCGTCCTTCGGATCAGCGTTTCCAGACTGTCGCCTTCGACGTATTCCATCGCCATGAAATAATCGGAACCGTCCTGCAGGAAATTATACACCACGGCAATGTTGGGGTGGTTGAGCCGGGCGAGAATCAGAGCTTCGTTGCGGAAACGCTCCATAAACGAGGTCTGACTGACCAGGTGCGTGTGCAGCATCTTAACGGCAACGAGCCGTTCGAGGTGTGTATCGATGGCCTGATACACGGTGCCCATCCCGCCTTCGCCCAGCAGCGATTCAACGCGGTAGTGATGGATCAGTCGGCCTTTCATGGTTGGTTGCATGGTGGTGGTCATTGGGGAAGTTCCAGATCACGGGTGAAGGGCAGGTCGATCTCACGGGTTTCTTTGACTGTTGTACCCTGGTCGGCAATGATGCGCTCGGCCAGCACAACCGTAATGTTATCATGCCCGCCCCGGTTCTTGGCCAGCCTGACCAGTTCGTCGGCAGCGTCGTGCAGATTGGGCTGTTGCAGCACCCGCACGAAATCGACTTCGAGGCAGTACTCATACAAACCATCGGAGCAGAGCAGCAGCCGGTCGCCGGTATCGAAGGGGAGAATGCACCGCCCCAGGTCCACCCGAACATCGGCTTTTGTGCCCATCGCCTGGGTCAGCACATTGCGTTCCGGGTGGCTGGCTGCGGCTTCGGCGGTAATTTGGCCCGTTCGGAGCAGTTCCTGAATGTAGGTGTGATCGTCGGTTAACTGAATGAGTTGACCCGCTTTGAACAGATACGCCCGGCTGTCGCCGACGTGGGCAAAATACAGCTGCTGGTCGTGAACAACAATGGCCGTGCAGGTGGTGCCCATGCCCCGAAACGTATCGTGTTGGCGGGCTTCGTCGAAGATTTGGCGATTAGCCATCTGGAAAGCCCGCAGCAAACTTTTCTCAATGGTTTCGGCATGCTGAAAATACTCCCGGCTCACAATCTCGGCAGCCATCTGACTGGCTACTTCCCCGGCCAGGTGCCCGCCCATGCCGTCGGCTACCAGCAGCAGGTAGCCTTTCAGCCGGCGTATACCTTCATCGGCTAAGCGGACAAACAGGCCCGTATCTTCGTTATTTTGCCGAACATTCCCCAGGTCAGACACGACAACAGCGTTCACTTCGCCCACCAGCGAGCCAGCATCCGGGGTAGCGTCGGTGGGTTGTTCAACCATTGATTCGGCGGTTTCGGGGAGCGTTGCCGAATCGGTTTGCCCGAATAGCCAGTTAAATAAATTTTTCATGCGCTTGGGGTCCTATCGGTCGAAATAACACTGATATAATTCCTGTACATCGGGGTCAATGACAAACTGCTGCTCGGCACCACGATGCCGAATGGTAATGGGAATGGCCTGGCCGGGCGTCCGTCTCACCACGAAAGGTTCTTTGGATTGCACCGTGCCATCGGGCATAACAAGCTCAATGTCATAGTCGGCGTTGAGTACCTCGACCTGAATTTGTTCGTACTGACCGGGTTGCTGAACAAAAGCCTGTTCGGGTTTTGCCGGCTTTGTTACAGTACGGTTGAAAAGTCCAATACCGGCTGCCATCAGTAGACCCGCCAATAGCCAGTAGCGGAGGGGAACGGGCCAGTTGACCGTTGGCAGGTTCGAGAGCGAGCCGACAGCCTGAGCCATAAAATTCGGCTCAACAGGTTTTTCAAGAGCGGCCCCAATGTCGGCTGCGGATGGCCGCTTCGCCGGGTTTACCTGCAGGCAGTGGGTAATCAGGGTGGCCAGTGCAGGCGAAAGGGCCGGGTTCAGCAGGCGCGGGCGGCTGTAGTGGCCACGTTCGATTTGATGGCGCAGTACAAGCGGGTTGCGTTCATCGAAGGGCAACTGACCAGTTGTCATTTCATAAAGCAGAACGCCCAAAGCCCAGACATCCGATTTTTGGTCAACCTGACCGCGAAACTGCTCCGGGGCCATAAACTCGGTGGTGCCAACGGCGTGACCAACCTGCGTCAGTTGGGGGGTAGACCGCCCTTTGGCGATGCCGAAATCAAGTACTTTAACCTGCCCATCGGGGCGAATTCTGACGTTTGACGGTTTCAAATCGCGGTGAACGATTCCCATCTGGTGCAGGTAGGCCACGGCGCTGGCGATTTGCCGGATGATTTGCGTAACTTTCTCATTACTAATGCGTTCGCTCCGTCGAATCAACTCGTCTAAGGATTGCCCGTCGATCCATTCGAGCACTAAAGCAGGGCGGTCGTCGATGAGGCTAACCTCGTATAGGGCCGCAATATTGGGGTGCGAAAGCGAAGCCTGAACTGCGGCTTCGTTGCGGAACCGGGCCGCAAATTCGGGTCGGTATAAGACTTTCACCGCTGCCAGGCGACCCGTTTCGACCTGTGAGGCTCTAAAAACCTCACCCATCCCACCTGCACCGACATACTCGGTCAGGCAATAGCCAGCAACGATGCGGTGGAGGAAGGGATGGGTGAGTGGCATGGATAGAAGACGTTTGGGAACATAAAACCTGAAACAGACTTAATCAACTACTTGCCGACGGCCCATCAACTCCAGGCCGTATTTGATGGGGACGGCAAAGGTGATGCGGGTGGCATCCATGCGGCTGGTACTGGCCGAGAAAATCCCGATGGCGTTTCCGTCTTTGTCGAACACCGGCCCACCACTGTTCCCCGACCCGGTTGCATTGACCGTAAGTTGGTAATAATCGCCCATTTCGCTGTAATAGGCGGCTGCTTTGCCTACCGACTGACCCCGCAGCACCTTGCCGACGTTACCGGGCGTAACCGTCACGTCGGGTACCTTCATAATCTGCGGATTCCGGTTGCCGGCATCGGATGAATATTCACCGACGAACACATCGGGCGAGATACCGGGGTACCCCATGACGGTGATGGGCTGACCGGGGGCAATCTCTTTGTCGGCGTCGCGCAGTTTAACGGGGGTGAGGGTTTCGGGCAGGTCGATCTTGATCATCGCTACGTCGTGTTTCGTTGACACGATGGGCTTGCCCTGCGCCGGGAAACGCTGTTCGTTTTTGTTGAAGGTCACGTCGATGTAGGTGTTTTCACCCGCAATGACCTTCCCTGACATGGGTTTCTTGCCGAAGTACTGGGTTTCGGCGGGAACCCACCGGAACTCCTGCACCGGCACCGGGCTAATTTCCCAACCCGTTGGGCCGCTGCCTTCCACCAACAAAGCACCCGGAAACGCATCCTGCGGAAAGCTGTAGTATGAATTCCAGGCGGCTGCCACGTGCCGGTTGGTCAGGATATGACCCTGGGGCGACACCACAAAACCCGTTCCGCTGGCCCCCGACATCGCAATGGGTCGGCCATTGGGGGTGTTTCGCTTCAGACCCAGCAACGGTTCAATCTTGCCGGGCGCTGTTTCGATATACATGGGCGTGTTGACAATGGTGCCGTCGGCCTGTTTTATCTCCCGGTATTCATGGTAAATATCGTCGCCGGTTGGGGTATAAATGAGTTTATAGCCGAATTCGATGAAAACGACCTTGCTGGTATTGGCCGAAGCAATTTGTTCGGGATTCAGGCCGTCGTTGGCTTTGGTGACCTGCGTCACCGGTTTATTGTTGATAACAATCGTTTTGCGTTCGCCAAATTTATCCCGGAAGGCGTAGGCCAAACCCGACAGCAGCACCAGCACAACGGCGGCACTCAGCAGCACCGACCGCGTGTTTTTAGTCCGCTCGGTAACCATCATCCGTTCAACGGTTTGCTTGCCCAACCCTACTTTGGCTGGCATCGACATATCATTTTCCTTCGATAGCGAATGGGTTTCGGCCAAACTTACTTCCGTTGTTGGTTTAAAGGAAGCCGGGACCTCGACAACGCGGGTGCTCATCATCAGTTCGGCGGGGCGCGGGTTCAGGTCGAACTGAAAAACAGGCCCACCCTGACCAAGTTGAATTTCGTCGCCGGGCTGAATGGGGGCCGAATCGACAATGCGGCTCTTATTGACGAAGATGCCGTTGCGGGAATTATTGTCGACCACGCTGAAGGCCAGCGAGTTGCCCGGTTCACGTACAAGTTTGCCGTGTTCGCGGGAAACCGCCGAGTCGCGATCTGGATCAAACCGAATCACGTTGGTAGCGGCCCGGCCGAAGGTGAGTTCGTTGTATTTTTTGTAATCGAACTCTTCAACCTGGTTAGCTTTGGATCCGGTCAGGTGCCGGATAACGAAACGATTTATAACAGTTGCCATGATAATAAAGAGTGAAAGAGCGAAAAGGGTTGTCGTTTTGACTGATACAAAGTTGGCCGATGGGCCGTTGGTGGGAAATCGGGGAATGCCCGGATTTGCGCCCTGGCGAACCTATATTTTTCATCTATAGGTTTTCCTATAGATTTGTGTTATCCCTTGCTATTGAGGTAGTTAAATGGTTATTTGCTGACGGCCAACCACCCCCAACCGAAGCGTCGGCCGCCATCCGGTAGTGTGGCCTTTGTCCTCACAGGCCACGGGAATGCTCATTCACCCTTTATGCCCATGCGCTACTTCTTCCTCTTCTTTCTGACCTGCACCGTCGTCGTTGCCCAGAATCCAATCATTGATTCGTTACGGAACCAACTGACCAAACTACCTCTGGACAGCAACCGGGTGAAAACCTTGCACGAACTGGCCACCAATTTGTGGTGGAATGGCCACGACTCGCTGGCCCGCCAAACCCTCAAACAAACCATGCAGGTAGCGAAACAGACCCATTACACGACGGGAGAGATTCGCGCCCGGATTGCGCTGGCCCGCATCGAGGCTGATTACCTGTCGGATGCTAAATCGGCTCACGCTCAGTTAGATACTGCCCAGAAAATGGCTATTGCCCTTCAGGATTTGTCGTTGCAGGGGCAGGTATTTCTCCGGCGGGCGCAGTTGTACGAGAACATCATGAACAAGCTTCCTGAAGCAAGGGCGTTGCTGGAAAAAGCACTGCAAACGGTTCGGAAAGCGGGCGACCGGAAATGGGAAGCGCAGGTCTACAACGAAATGGCGATTATGAAGATGGGCGAGGGAAATTATGTGGCCTCCATTAATTTGTGGCTCAACGCCCGGCGTATTCAGGAATCCATTCAGGACTGGAAAAGCCTGCGGGCCACGCTGCCCAACCTCGGTGCCGTGTACCTGAAAATCAACCGGTATGCCGAAGCGATGGTCTGTTTCAACGAGGCCGAAAAAGTAGCCGGCCGTCTGCACGACAATCTCGTAAAAACGTTTCTGATTGGCCGGAAAGGCGAAATCTTAGAGAAGAGGAAGCAGTATGCTCAAGCCTTGCCGTTGTACCTTCAGCAAGTGAAATTCTACCAGGAACCGTATCAGCCCAGCACGCTGGCCAGGGCCTATGCCGCCGTTGGCCGGATGTACATTCACCTGAAAAACTACGATAAAGCGATGGAATACAGCAGATTGGCGCAGCAGACCTACCGCAATACCGTCGAGAAAACGGAGGAAGCCATGGAGCATAATTCCCAGAGTAATTTCGGGAAAATCTATTTAGCCCGCAAACAGTACGACCGGGCGGCTGCCTCCGCCCGAACGGGTCTGGAGTGGACCGAAGGGGTGCGGGAAATGCTCCCGGAACGAACCGAATACCTGCGCCAGTTAGCCGAAGCCTACGACCATCTGGGCCAACCCGCCAAAGCCCTCGCTTATTTCAAACGCTACAAAGCTGAAGCCGACACCATGCTCAACGCAGAGGCCATGCAGAAGGCCACCGTTGCCAGCATGACCTATGATTTTGAGAAAAAACAGCAGGGCGTTCGGCTGAAGCAGGCCGAGCAGCAAACCCGGATTCAGGGACTGGAAAATGATAACCTGGCGAAAACCCGTAACCTGCTGATTACCTTGCTGTTACTAAGCGCGGGAATCCTCAGTTTCGTGTTCTGGAACTACCGCCGGCTCAAAATTAAAAATGAAGAATTATCCCGGAAGAACGCCGAAATCGAAGCGGCTCTATACCGGGGCCAAACCCTCGAACGCAAACGGGTGGCGAGTGAACTGCATGATAGCGTAGCCTCTAAAGTGTCGGCGTTGAAATGGCGGTTCGAAGCGTTCGATACGTCGCACTTCGATACGGCTCAGCAAAGCGAACACATCCGATTACTGGACCAAATGGGCGAGGTGTATGACGATATCCGGTCTATTTCGCACAACCTGATGCCCGAAATACTTGAGAAACAAGGGCTTCAGGCCGCGCTCATCAAACTGACCGACACGCTGAAAGTTCAGAACCGGACCCGGTTTCTGCTGGAAGTGGAAAAGTCGGGGGCGGACGTGCGGGGCAAAACGGCTTACGAACTCTACGCCATCACCCTCGAATTGGTCAATAACATTCTCAAACACGCCAAAGCTAAGCAGGCCGACATAGCGTTGTCGCGTCAGAATGGGTTTCTGGACCTGACTGTTCAGGACGATGGGCAGGGTATGCAGCCGGGAAAAAGTCAGGATGGGATTGGCCTTCAGAACATTAAGTCGCGGTTGGAGCGGCTGGGCGGCACGTATCTGATTTCAAATCCAGCGCAGGGCGGGACGTGCGTGACGATTCAGATTCCGGTTGCTGCGTAGGGCAATTACTCCCCTATTTTTTGTTCATCAGTTGATTAACTATTTGTTTCACAGCCAGTTCATTCGTTGTTGCTGTGAAATCAAACCGCTTGTTAAACTTGGCACTGTCGAAGAAATAGTCACGGTCATACTGGTAACGCATTTCGTACATTTCGCGTAGTATCGGCACAAAAAGCCCAATTGCCCGTATGCCCCAACCGGGTAAAACCTGATAGCTATTGCTTGTATTCATCTCCGCTGCAAATAAATTTATCCATCCCTCGCCCGTTATTTTTTGCGGATCGGTCGGTAAATTCCAGATTTGATTATACGCATCCTTCGTATTCCCAAGTAGTGCCGTTCCTGTGGCGAGGTCGGGTGCATAACTACAACTGTGGACGACCTTTGCATTGCAGAACCACTGGGCTTTTTTACCTTTCTCCAGGTTATCGTAAACGGTATTCATCAATATACTTTTATCCTTTATTCCTCCAAAAAAATCGGCAGAGCGGGCGATTATTGCATTCAGTTTCTTTTTCTCAATACCGTCTACGATTAGTTTGTCAACGTCTGCCCGAACTTCTCCTTTTTTACTCGTCGGGCTAATGGGTGACGTTTCGGTAATGTGCCTGACATTATCGCCACCGACAGCATAAACGTTGTCGAAGAAAACAAGCTTAGCGTTATACTGCAAGCAAGCGTCAATTACATTTTTGATGAGTGGCGGCCACATTTGTTGCCAGGTCTTTGTATTATAGTCAAATCCAACCATTAAGTAAACGATTTCGCTTCCCTCAACAGCCTTAAATACCTGTTCTTTTATGGATAGATCAGCTGGGAACAGGGTATCCGTTGGATTTACCTTTTTCGGGTTGCGACTGACTAATCGAATGGTAGCTGTGTAGGCGGGCAGGACTTTGGCAAGCTCTGTGCCTATTGCGCCACCGGCTCCTAAGATTGTTTGCATCATTGATGTTATTGTTAGTTAAGGGTACTTTGTGGTTGTGTCTTGCAAAGCCATCAAAGCCCCAATGCCTTGTCACTATTCATAATCCGCCCGTCATAATAACCCGTGCTTCACCGCATACTTAATAATGCCAATTGAGTTTTTGACGCCTAATTTGCGGAGTATGTTGTGTCGGTGCGTTTCGACCGTTCCGGGGCTGATGAATAGCTTATCGGCAATGGCGTTGGTGGAGAGTTCCTGCGCTACGAGGTGGATGACTTCGATTTCGCGGTCGGTGAGGGGCGTTAGGGGCCCCGGTGCTTCGTCGGTCTGACGAATGGTGGTCATGGGGAGTGCCATCAACTGTGTCATAACCGATTCGGAGAAGTATTTTTCGCCCCGTGCAATGGTTCGCAGGGCTTTTTCCAACTCGGCTTTACCGGCTTTTTTCATGACGTACCCCGAAATGCCCGCCCGGAAAGCCTCCCGGATTTTGTCGGCGTCTTCGGAAACGGTCAGCATCAGAATTTTAAGCTGCGGGAAATGCTGCCGTACCTGAAGCGTCAGGTTGATGCCGTCGAGATTGGGCATGTCCATGTCGGTTAACAGCACGTCGACCTCATGCTCCTGTAAAAAGTCAACGACCTGCCGGCTGTCATTTAACGTGCCAACAACCTCCACGCTGTCGATACGGCTCAGTAGTAAGGATAAACTGTCTAAAATAATTTCGTGGTCGTCGGTTAGCAAGACACGGATAGAAGAGGGCATAAGCAGTACAAGTCAGCAACGGAATAGGATAAGTCAAAGATACAATAGGTTTTAATCATTGACAATCATTGGTTTACGGCAACCGATGCTGATCTGGCCAAAGTGATTGAAATGGAACCGCACGGCAGCGGCCGACCGTCGGCGGACAGGCGGATGATTAGGATGGTTATGATTAACGCTGATTAAATCATAACCATCCTAATCATCTGCCGGTGCGGATCTATTACTTTTGACAAATTCCGCCTGATGCTTATGCCCACTGCATTGCTGCTGTTCTGCCTGCTCCTGACTATATCCGCCTGCGCCCCGCGCTACAAAGGCCCCATCACCGACCATTTTAACGGTAAGAAATTTTTCAATCCGGGCATGCCCGAACGAACCGCCGGAGGGGTGCTGAAGTGGCTGCTCAACCGCGACAAAGGCCCCTGGCCCCAACAACCCGATGCCTTTGTGGGCGCCCGGCCCGCCACGCGCATCGAGGGCGACAGTCTGGTGCTCACATTTGTGAATCACTCCACGTTTCTGATTCAGACGAACGGGTTGAATATCCTGACCGACCCCGTCTGGTCGAAGCGGGTGGGGCCGACATCGTGGTTAGGTATCAAGCGTAAGCGTCCGCCCGGACTGCGGTTTGAGGAACTGCCGCCCATCGACGTCGTGCTACTGAGCCACAATCACTACGACCACCTCGACCTGCCCACGATAAAGAACTTAGTGAAAGCACATAACCCGCTGTTCATAACGCCCCTCGGTGTGTCGTATCTGCCCAAATCGGTGGGTGGGCGAACGAGCCGCGAACTCGACTGGAACGATACCCTGCAAATCAATGACAAACTCCGGCTGACCTGCACGCAGGCGCAGCACTTCAGCAACCGGGGGCTGGGCGACCGCGATGAAACCCTCTGGTGCGGCTATCTGCTCCATACGAGTTTTGGTGTGATGTATTTTTGCGGAGACAGCGGCTACGGGTCTCATTTCAGGCGCATTGCCGAACAGGCCGGTGCGCCCATCAAACTGGCGTTGCTACCCATTGGTTCCTACCGGCCCGAGTGGTTTATGGCCCCGGTGCATGTGTCGCCCGCCGGGGCTGTGCAGGCATTTGTCGATTTAAATGCGTTGCAGGCCGTCGGTATTCACTTCGGCACCTTTCAGCAGGGCGACGATGGTCTGGCCGAACCCGCCAACGATGTACGGAAAGCGCTGCGGGAGAAAAAGGTAGCCGAAGAGCGGTTTATCATACCACAGGAAGGACGACCGATGGTGTTTCGGTAAGTGTTAACTGCCAACAAAACCAACAACCTCAGCGTTTATTCTGTGAATAATCAGGGGAGAGCGTTGATGAACAGGCGTAAATACAGTATGAATTTGTTTCGATTAAGTTGCTGGCTGGGCGTAGTCTTTAGCGGTTTTGGTTTAAGTACAGCAACGGTTTGGGCGCAGGAGGGGTGGCGTTTAGAAAAAGACAAAGACCAGATTCTGGTGTATTCCCGGCGCGCACCCGGCAGTAAGTCAACCGAGTTAAAGGTAGAGTGTACGCTGGCTGGCACCCAGAGCCAGTTAGTGGCCTTGTTGTCAGACATCCCGAATTATCGGAACGTCATCTACAAAACCAAATCAGCGCAGTTGATCCGGCGCGTCAGTGAGACCGAACTGCTCTATTATGTGGTGAGCGCCTTGCCCTGGCCCGTGAGCGACCGCGATATGGCCGTTCGGCTAACCTTTGCCCATGACCCGGCTTCTAAACTCCTACAGGTACGGGGCGTTGGGGTGCCCGTGCCCGGCGCAGTCGCCACGAATTCTGGCACGGTACGCATTGCCGACTGGTTAGCCGTTTGGCAGGTTCAGCAGGTGACAAAGCAGCAAATGCGGGTCATCTATACGTGCCGGTTCGACCCCGGCGGAGACATTCCGGCCTGGCTCGATCATGTAGCGGCCGCTTCGAGTGCCTATCAATCGTTTGTACTTATTCGGAAGAGTTTAGCCTTACCCCGCTATCAGGGCAAGGTCTTCGCGTTTTTGGGGCCCTAGCGGGAAAACAACCAAACCTAAAAGGTCTCCAAGACCTTTTAGGTTTAGCGGCTACATCAAAATATTCCTTACTGGCTGAATAGCAGGCGGGATGTCGGTTTCGTCGAGCATTTCGCGCAGGTCGATTTCGATGGTGCGGCTCATGGAGGTAATGGGCGTATCGTTTGCTCCTCCCTCAAAGGGGTTCTCAGTGCTTTCGCCAACCTGCTCTAAACTCATGAATACCCACGACACCAGCACCCCAAACGGAATGGTCAGCCAAACGGTGTGATCGCCGAGTTTGTCGAATTCCTTGAGCAGCCCAAAGGGAACCAGCAGCACAAACAGCCGGATAAACAGCACGTTGATGGTGGCAAACTGACGCGGATAGGGAAAGTTTTTGATGCGTTCGCTTTTCCCCTGATGCTCATAGAGTTCTTTCAGCATCAGCTCCAGTTCGATGTATCGGTACGTATCCACCCAGCCATCGTCGGCCAGCTCGCGGAGTTGTTTGGATTGGAGAGCCAGCAACTGGGTTGCCCGGTTTTTTTTGCCCAGCACATAATCGGTCTCCTGGGTCGATAAAAGCTTACGGAGTTCGTCGGTCAGGTTGCTTTCCTGTTCGGGAATGCTGTAGAACTGACGATATTCCGCATTATAGCTTTTCATGGTGTTTTCCCACTTGCGGGGTTCGCGCAACTGAAACCGCAGCGCCGTGAGCCAGGCCACATGCCGATAAATCAACTGCTGATGCACGGCGGCAGAACTACCGGCAGAGGTTGCCGGGCTACGGATAAAATCACGCGCCATGATGCCGAAACTTCGGCTGCTATTGACAATGCCGCCCCAAATCTGGCGGGCTTCCCAGGCGCGGGCGTAGGTAGCGTTGTTGCGAAACCCGGCAATGAACGCGGCTGCCGTACCCAGCAGCGCAATGGGCACCCAGGGCATTCCTAACCAGGTTAAACCCACTACTTCATAGAAAAACGTGACGACAATGTTGATGCCCAGCAGCCAGTACAAATTCTGGCGGGTCCAGAACAGAAACTCGGTTAACGTATAATTTCGTCCAGCGTGCATAAAAGTTGACTGGTTGGTATGAGAGAAGTTCTTTTTTTGACAGGATTACAGGATTTAAGGAATCTGAAAAATCCTGTAATCCTGTCAAAAAAATTTGTTTACATCTATAATGTGCTAATTCGCGCAAAGAGGTTGAATTACTTGCCTTCTTTCAGCATTTCGACCACCAGCGTCAACTCGTTCACGGTTGTTTCGGGGTCGCCGGAGTAGCCAACGTGCCGGTAGCGAACCCGACCGTTCGGGCCAATCACCACTTTTGTGGGAATGCCCAGGACCTTGTAGGCGTTGGCAACTTTCTGCTGGCTGTCGAGGGGCACGACAAAGTTATACGGGTGTTTGTCCATGAACGAATGCACCCGCTGCAAGGGGCCGCCCTCGCGGGTGTTGACGAACAAAAACCGCACATTCGGGTCGTTTTGGAAGTGAGTTTGCGCCTGTTGCATCGCCGGAAACGAAGCTACACACGGCCCGCACCAAGTTGCCCAGAAATCCAGCACAATCACTTTGCCTTTAAAAGCCGACGACGAGATAGTGCGCCCCAGCAGGTCCGTGAGGGCAAAGGCCGGGGCCGGTTCGTTGATGAGCTTTTGCTGAAGCTCGTCGCGCTGGTCGGCCTTTATATCCGCTTCGAGTTCGGCTAAATAGGCATCCGCTTTCGCCGGAGTATTGCCGGGTTGTTTGGCATACCAGTCGCGCAGGGCAGTTTTTAAATTGGTCGTGGCTTTTTCGACCTGAATTGCTGACTCCGTATAGGCGCGGGCATCGGCGGCATGATTGGTGCGAAGCGCACACAGGAAATAGCGTTCGTTGGTGCGCGGGTCGCTGTTCTCAACGTCGTTGGACACAATCACTTCCTGATAGGCCGTGTAGGCGTCGGCAAACTTGTTCTGCTGTTCCAGTGTATGGGCGTAGGTATTCATCAACTGCCGCTGCCGGACTGGTTTTTCAGCGTCCCAGTTGCCCGGTGCGTTTCGGGGTTTGGGAGCGGCTTTCAGCACCGTCATGGCCCGTTTAATCAACTGCTCGGCTTCGGGTAATGACCGCCGTTCGTCGGCTAACTGAAATGCCATCGTGTTGAGCATCAGCACGTCGATGAACGACGCCGGTTGTTGCTCAACAAACGCCACTAAGCCCCGGATGTCGTTGTTCTTAAAGTATCCGTCGGTCAGTAGAACGGTAAGAGCCGGTAAATGCGTTGAGGTTGGGAACTCGGTCAGAAATGACTGGAAAGCGACTTTTTTACGCGGCCAGTCGGGTTCGTTCCGAATGGCCATTGCCCGGTCTTTCTGCACCAGCGAACCGGCGGGTTCCAGTGTTTTCTGGCGTTCGCGCAGGGCCGTCGCTTTAGGAAAGTCGCCCATGTTTTCGTACAACTGAATAGCAGCAGCCAGTTCGGCAGTCGAAGGCGCGGGGCGGGAAGCCAGATACGATTCGATGCCTGCTTTTACGTTCGGTCCGTAACCGGGTTTTTTCTGTTTAATCTGTGCGGCCAGTAAATCGGACCAGTAAAGCGGGCGCAAATCCGGGTTTTGCAGCAGTTCGTGCTGGTAGAGCGTGACGACCCAGTTGGGGTCGAAGCGGGCGCCGGTTTCGTTCAGAAAATGGCTGCGCGTAAAGACCGAGGCCTGCCCACCCGTCGCATGGGGAACAATTCGACCATTGGCATCGCAGACCGGAATAACATAACACTGCCCTTTGTTCAGGTCGGTGCGCTGTGGCTGTTTACTATTCCGAAAAAACAGCATCGTGCCGGTCACGTCTTTTTTGGGAATATAGACCTCTCCGATGTAGTCGTTGCCCTGTCGCACCAGCGTCAGGGTTGCCGGGCGACTGAGCTGCTGCATGGTGGCTGGCGCTCCAAAGCGCACGGATCGGCCCTCAAGGGTAGTGTCTTTGGCCAACGGCGTTGTTTGGGGCGTGTAGGTAAACGACACGGTTTGTCCAACCTGCGGTCGTTCCGGCGAAAAGCAGAACTGAGCCGTGGCGGGGAAGGCGAATAGCAGGAAGGGCAAGAAAAGGAGCGTTTTCACAACAGGCTAATTATATGGGTTTTCAGTTGGGTTCGCTCTTGTGTCAAATATACTTAGCAGGAAAACAACGCTGCTATTCGGGGCGTACTGATAGTATAGAGCGTTATAATTCGAGAGTAGTATTCGGCGAACCGTTGGATACAGAGCCGATGCAATACCCATTTCTGGCATAGATTCCAGTAACTCAATTTTCCTGTACGCAGTTTCTTTAAAGTTATCGGCTATATCGTCGGACCAGTTAGTTTTAAGATGAGTGAGGATAGCTTTAAAATCCTCTTTTGCCTGACGGCTCCAGATTATTTCAACAGCCATTCGTCAATCTCTTGTTTTACTTGCTGATGAGAAATTACCTCGCTGTTCCGAACCTGCTCCAATGCCATCTCTAACTGTTGCTGTTGTCTGATTGTCAGCTCCTCGGTAATCTCCTGAGGGACTGTGTTAGCATCAGCCAGGGCATCATATAAATTTTTGAGCCGATCAGCATCGGTAATGTGGTCGATAAGCGAGTGAAATCGTTCCCGGATTTGTGTCGTTGACATAACTTGTTCGGTTTTTACAAATATACTGGTTTGTATACGCTACGCCATTGCCGGTTCTGCTTTCGTTACCGGTCTCGATACCGCCCACAAGCCCAAAAACGTGAATAACCCGTTGAGGAGCAGCCGCTCAAAACCAAACTGGTATCCGCCAAACCAGGCGGCTGAATTCTCGTTGACAATGTAGGTCAGCACGGGTGAAGCAAGGCAGATAAACGGCACGAAGCGATCCATCACCGGGCGTTTGTTGAACATGCCAAAGGCATACAGTCCCAGCAGGGGGCCATATGTGTAGCCCGCAATGTCGAATACCGCCGTGATCACTTCTTTACTGTTTACCTGCCGAAAAATCAGAATGACGACGTAGAACAGCAGCGAAAAGCCAATATGGACAATGTGCTTGATCCGCGACCGCTCGGCTTCGGGCCGTTTTTCGACGTTCATAAAATCCACACAGAACGACGTTGTCAGGGCGGTCAGGGCGGAGTCGGCGCTGGCGTAGGTCGCGGCTGTGATGCCCAGCAGAAACGTAATGCCCACCAGTAGCCCGAGGTGATTCAGGGCCAGCAGGGGGTACAAATCGTCGGTGCGGGCCGGTATGGCGATGCCTTCCCGCTGGGCGTAAACGTAGAGCAACACACCGAGCGAAAGAAACAGGAAGTTCACGAAAACAAGCGTGAGCGTGAACCAGAACATATTTTTCTGCGCTTCGCCAATGTTTTTGCAGGTCAGATTTTTCTGCATCAAATCCTGGTCTAATCCGGTCATCACGATGGCGATAAACGCCCCCGAAATAAACTGCTTGAAAAAGTTCTTCGGGTCGTTGCCATCCCAGAAAAACACCTGCGACATCGAGCTGTCGTTCACCGTTTGCACTAATCCACTGAATGACAGCCCCAATTTCTGGGAGATGAGCACAATCGTAAGCACAACAGCGGTGATCAAAAAGATGGTCTGGAGCGAATCGGTCAGGATAATGGTTTTAACACCCCCCTTGAAGGTGTACAGCCAGATGAGGCCAATGGTAATCAGCACTGATACCTCAAACGGAACGCCCAGCCCATTGAACAGGGCCAGTTGCAGCACACCGGCAGCCACATAAAGCCGGACGGCTGAGCCAACGGTTCGGGCCAGCAGAAAGAAACCTGCTCCCGTTTTGTAGGACCAGAAACCGAAGCGTTTTTCGAGGTAGCCATAAATCGAAATCAGGTTCAGCCGATAGTAAAGCGGCATGAGCACCGAGCCGATAACGAAGTAGCCGACAATGTAGCCCAGCACGACCTGAAAGTAGGAAAAGCCGATTTTGCCCACCGCACCCGGCACCGAAATAAACGTGACCCCCGACAACGACGTGCCAATCATGCCAAAGGCCACTAACCACCAGGGCGATTGCCGGTTGGCCGTGAAAAACGTGGTGGTGTCGGCGCCCCGGGCTGTGTAGAACGAAACGGTGATCAGCATCCCGAAATAGACAATTAGAATCACTAACGCGAGGGTGGTGTTCATGCAGGGTAAGGCAACTTTTCAGGCCGAAATGGGGTTCTACTAAAGCGGGATAATGCTATTTCAAAAGTGGTCATTTTACCGTAAATTTGCTAAGTAAATACGCTTTTCACTCCCATGCAACCTTTTGAAGAAAACGATTGGTCAACTAATGTCGATGTGCTCGACGAGACCGTTGAAACCGACGTTCATAACCTTGTGGTATTCAACGACGACGTGAACACGTTCGAGCACGTCATCGACACCCTGATCGATGTTTGTCAGCATACGCCCGAACAGGCTGAACAATGTACGCTGCTGATCCACTACAAAGGCAAATGCTCCGTCAAAAATGGGTCATGGGAGGAACTGGTGCCCATGCGTAACGAAATCTGCCGACGCGGCATCTCAGCGGAAGTCCTTAATTAAATGAATAATGAATAATGTATGATGAGATCAGCCGTTCTGCATTATTCATTGTACATTATGCATTAAACAACTAACTCTTGGAATATCCCTCCAAACTTATAGAAGACGCGGTGAACGAGGTGTCGAAACTGCCCGGAATCGGTAAGAAAACCGCCCTCCGGCTGGTCCTTCACCTGCTTAAACGCGACGAAGAACAAACCGAAACGCTGGCCCAGAGTCTTACGGCTATGCGGACCAGGGTGAAGTATTGCCAGAAATGCCACAATCTTTCTGACCATGATTTGTGTACGATCTGCGCCAGTCACAAGCGCGATCAGTCGCTGATTTGCGTGGTTGAGGATACGCGCGACGTGCTGGCTATTGAAAACACAGCGCAATACAAAGGGCTGTATCATGTGCTGGGGGGCATTATCTCGCCGGTTGAGGGCATTGGGCCGAGCGATTTGCAGATCGACTCGCTCATGACCCGGCTGCGCGGAGCTGAAGGCGAACAGGTGCGTGAGATTATTCTGGCCATTAGCCCCACGATGGAAGGCGACACCACGGCGTTTTATCTGCAAAAGAAACTCAGGCCGTTCAGCCTTAAAATCTCGACCATTGCGCGGGGCGTTCCCATTGGGGGCGACCTCGAATATGCCGACGAAATTACGCTTGGCCGAAGCATCCTGAGCCGCATTGCGTATGAGTAGATAATTGAGAAGAACGAAGTTATTTGACCCCGTTGGGACGGTCCGTCCCAACGGGGTCAAATAATATACTGTGGACTAAATTTGGGTAGCTGATAGTCGGCAATAAACCTACCTCTTATGCCAAACCAAACCCCTGACAAACCGGGCAGTTTATTGAAAACCGTGCTTATTGGCTTATTCATTATTTTTGGAATAGCCCTGCTCGTTGGCACCCTGTCGGTGTTGTTTCCGTAGTAATAACTGAAGATTTTAAAGGCCATAATGTTGTAGTCCTTAGTAAATAGCCGTCTACATGGAGCATTACTACATGAGATTGTTCAGTTATGTCGCAGAGATTTTAATCTTACCCGAAGCCGACAAGACATCAATTCGACACGTATTCAAGCCGGTTTTTGTGCCAAAAGACACGATTATCGAACCTGCCGGACAAATCCCCCGATACCATAACTTTATTGTTTCGGGGTACATGAGAAACTTTCACTTAGATAAAGACAATACTGAAATCACGACCGACCTCAACGATGGTTCCCGGTTTTTTACCTCTTATTTCCATTTTATGAATCGCACGGTTTCCAACGAAAACCTGCACTGTATTACGGATTGCGAACTGCTTAGAATCAGCCGGGATGACGTAGAGGAAGGGGCTAAGCGCAGTCTTACGCAGAAAGATTACACGATTCAGATTCTGCAAAAACACCTTGAAGAAGACAAAAGACGGATCAACGACCTTACCAATCTGACGGCCGAAGATCGTTACCGAAAATTCCTCAGGGAGAAACCAACCATCATCAGGCACGTGCCGTTGCGTTACGTGGCATCTTACCTGGGTATCACGCAAAGACACCTGAGCCGACTCAGGAGAGAGCCTGCCCCATAACGTCCACACTGAAATAGAACCGCTCATCCGTATTGGACATTTGTCTAATCAGCGGAGAAAGGGTCCGTCTTAAGTTTGAGCAGAACTTAACGCCCTTTCTACCATGACGACAACGGCAAATGTCCTCCTTTCCGGGAAAGTAAATACTCCCTATGCAACAAGAATCCTGACGTTTGCAGCAACCGCATGGCTGGTAGTGGCAACAGTGGGTCAATGGGTATTTGGCGCCTATATCCTCTTGTTCTACGGTAAAGCCACTGTTACGGGTGATTTTGACCGATGGAACAGTGTTTTGCCACATGGCTACGTCGAAGGCGACTGGAAAGGAAATCTCGTTGTGGGCATTCACGTACTGTTGGCAGCTATACTGGTTATTGGTGGCCCCCTGCAACTAATTCCACAGGTACGCAGACTCTTCCCTGGTTTTCATCACTGGCTCGGCAGAACATACGTCACCACGGCTATTATTGTTAGTACGGCTGGACTGATCATGGTCTGGACACGCGGTACCGTAGGCGATGCCACGCAGCACATAAGCATCAGTATCCAGGCTATTTACATCATTTCGTTTGCCTTGCTCGCCATTCGATACGCCAAAGCCCGTCAATTTGCCCAACATAGGGCCTGGGCACTGCGGCTGTTCATGGTGGTCAATGGCGTTTGGTTTTTCAGAGTGGGGCTAATGTTCTGGTTACTGGTCAACGGTGGCCCCGTCGGTTTTAATCCCAAAACATTCACGGGCCCTTTTCTCACGGCTCTTTCTGTATTCACCTATGCAATTCCGCTTTCGCTGATTGTGCTGGAGATGTATTTGTATGCTCAGCAAAAACAGAATAAAGCGTTCAGCCTCTTCATATCGGCTCTCATTTTCCTGTCCACCGTCATTATGGGCATTGGGATTGCAGGGGCTACGATGGGTATGTGGCTACCTAAACTGTAACTACTTTTGCAAAGAACGTACAACTCAAGTAGATTCGACTGGCATAGTCTTGTCTGGGGTGCTCGTAAGTCATCATACCCAAAGCAAGTTAACTTATAGCTGTCAGCCCCCTGCTGGTTGGAATCCTGTCGGTGCTGTTTCCGTGAGCCGGGCGGGGTGCAGAGTTAAGAGATATGGCATACCTTATATCGCGGCCAGAATCACCGCACAGGCTTCCCGAATCTGATCGTCGGTAATAATTAAGGGTGGCGCAATCCGCATGGAGTTGTTGCAGAACAGGAACCAGTCCGTAATGACACCCTTTTCAATGGCCCGGTCGATGATGGGTTTCAGCACCTCAAACGAGGCAAATTCAACGGCCAGCATCAATCCTTTACCGCGCACTTCCCGAATGGCCGGATGTTGTAGCAACTGCCTGAACAACTGACCTTTTGCTTCGGCCTGCTTCTGTAATTTTTCGGTCTGAATAACCTGCAGCGTCGCCAGCGAAGCCGCGCATGATACCGGGTGACCGCCGAAGGTCGTGATATGGCCCAGAATTGGGTTGTGTCGGAACACGCTCATCACCTCCGCCGAACTGATAAACGCCCCGATGGGCATACCGCCCCCCATGCCTTTGGCGCACAGCAGCACGTCGGGTATCGTGCCAAAATCCTCGAAGGCCCAGAACGTGCCCGTTCGGCCAAAACCCGTCTGGATTTCGTCGAAAATCAGCAACGCACCCATGTCGGTGCAGCGTTGACGAACGGCCTGCAAATACCCCGCATCGGGTACGCGAACGCCTGCTTCGCCCGCAATGACCTCCATTACCACGGCGGCTGTCCGATGGCTAATCTGGTCAATATCAGCCTGATTTCCGTGCCGGATGTGCCGAATATCGGGTAGGAGAGGGCGGTAGTTTCGCTTGAAATTCTCGTCGCCGGATAGCGACAGAGCGCCCTGCGTGGAGCCGTGGTAGGCGTTAAAACAACTGACGATTTCGGTACGACCCGTGTAGCGTTTAGCTAACTTCATCGCTCCCTCCACCGCTTCGGTGCCGGAGTTGGTAAAATAAACGGTATCTAAACCAGCGGGTAAGGTTTTGACCAGCGCATGGGCTAACTCAGTCTGGGGCGTTTGCACGTATTCGCCATACACCATCAGGTGCAGGTATTTATCTAATTGATTCTGAATAGCGTCGAGCACGCGCGGGTGCCGGTGCCCAACGTTGCTCACCCCAATGCCCGAAATCAGGTCAATGTAGCGCGTATTCTCGTCGCGCCCGAAAAGATAAATGCCTTCGGCCCGTTCAATTTCCAACCCTAACGGGAAATCGGAGGTCTGGGCTATATGCTCAAAAAATAATTGCCGGTTTGTTACCGTTGGCATGATGTAGGTATCAATAGTACTTCTGTACATTCTAACACCCTCAACCATGAAAACAGTTCTTCTTTTCCTGCTGCTTAGCCCGGCTATTTTATGGGCGCAATCGATTAAAATCACGCCCGAAGATGCCCAACGCAGGCAATCGTATCTGCTCATGCGCGACGGGTCCGTAGTGCAGGGGCGTATTCTTGGGCAGGATAGTTTGATGATTACGGTCAGAAAACGGGGCGGTGATTTGTCGTTTATTGAAACGGATCAGATTGTCAGCATCTCACCGATTCGCCCCGATGTAGCCGTTAACACCGCTGAGGGTGGACCGGAAACTCCCGGCACCGTTTTTGTTCTGAAAGATGGTTCGCGGGTAGAGGGCAACTACATCCGGCGCGACAGTACCATGATAACCGTTCGGAAACGCAACGGGCAACTAACGTATTTTGAGCCGGAGCTACTCGTTAGGGTCGATACCGTGCAGACTCAGACAGACATGACTCAGGCCGACGCTTTAGCCGCCCACACGATTCCCAATCGGTTTTCGCCCTGGCTTCTGACGGGCCAAACGGCCTACAACCCCGAAAAAGGTCGATTTTACTACCGAAATATATTTTTGCTGGTGAATGAACTTCAGTATGGGCTTGCACGTAACCTGAGTGTGGGTGTACAGGTCAATCCATTTTTCGGAACGATCCGGCCCGACAATAATGCCCGGCAAACGGTATTTGGGGCAACGGTACGCTTTTCCGGTAAACTGACTTTCCCCATTGGCGAACAGTTTCGGATTGGGGTTAATGTTAGTTATCAGCCTAAACAAAAAGGCTATTTTTCTGCCCTTCCCCAGCAACTTGTGTTGCAGCAACTGATGTCGTTTGGCAACAGTCAGCGAAATGCCACCCTGGGCTATGGCCTGCGAATTTACCCGGACTTCGCGTCAACGAATAGGCTGCCGTTTATTTCGGCGGGGGTGATGCACAAAATTTCACGTAATCTGACGTTTCTGAGCGATAATACCTTCTACCTGAATCCATCATTGAGTGGCAACAGTGCTGAATTGTCCGTTGCGCTGCGATTCGACCGCCAGCGCCATGCCTTCGATTTGGGTGCACTGGCATTAGTACAGCCCTATTATGTATACTACACCCCCCGCCAGGCTGACACCCGTGCTTATTTCTCCCCTTATATTGGGTATAATTTGCTCATTGGCGGCAACTAACGTCCATCCACCATGAAACACATTTCCTTACTTTTATTCCTCCTGCTGCCGTTGCTGACCGCAGCCCAGGATGACTATTATCAACCCGGCAGGCAACCCACGCCGACAAAGCGCCTGTACCGGATCGTGCTGAAAGATGGCACGCAGCTTCGGGGCGAGTTGGTGCGGCAGGATAGTTCGGAGGCTATTATCCGAACCGGTAACTTAGGTGAAGTTCGGTTGACGTCGGAGCAGATTGTCCGAATGGAACAGGTGGGCGCTCAGGCCGAGGGTGATGGTTTTCCGAACCTGTTTCCGCAAACGATGCGGGTTTCTCCAACCGCATTCTCCGCCGAAAAAGGCAGGTTCTATTATCGCAATTATGGTGTGTATTTCAGCCAGTTTGAGTACGGTATCAACGATAACTGGAGTGTGGGTACTACGTTCTTTTCATTTTTGCCAACTGCCCTGTTCAGTCTGAATACGAAAGTATCACTTCCGGTGGGTAACCGCGTTCGGCTGGGTATCAACGCGCAATATGCCGCTATTCAGTCCGATGGACTCCTTTTTAACAGGGGTGGCGGTTCACATGAGGGCATTGGCTACGTGCAGGGTATGATCACCACCGGCGACCGGAGCAACAATACAACCTTTGGGTTAGGGGCAAGCGTTTCCAACGGCGAACTGTCGAGTAATGTCGTTGGCACCTTTGGGCTGGTGCGGAAACTAAATCCTAAACTAACCTTCATCAGCGAGAACATTATCCTGTTTGGGCAGGGGTCGGTTGGGTTTGCCGGGCTATTATCCGGCGGTGTCCGCTTCGACCGCCGGCGGCACGCATTCGATCTGGCGGCTTATTTGCCTTTACTCATCGGCCCTACCATCAGAACCGTCCTGACGTTCGTTCCCTTTGGCAGCTATCACCTCCGTATTGGGAAATAAACCGTTCGTGTGATAATCGGATACTATACGCCAATTTCCGCTAATTTCGCCGGTAGATGTCAGCCAGCCACCATCATTCATGCCCGAAAACCCCTCCGATCTACCACCCTTTGTCCGTTCATGGAATCAACTCTATGCCATCGTGATGGGTAGTTTAGTTGCCGAAATCGGCCTGTTCTACGCATTAATGCGCTGGCTATCATGAGCATACTGGACTGGAGTGTATTAACGCTGACTTTGCTGGGCATCATTGTGTATGGGGTGGTGCGGAGTCGGGGTAACCGCAGCATGGACGATTACCTGCTGGCGGGGCAGTCGCTGCCCTGGTATCACGTTGGGTTGTCCGTTATGGCGACGCAGGCGAGTGCCATCACGTTTTTGTCAGCGCCGGGGCAAGGCTTTGCCGACGGAATGCGGTTTGTGCAGTTCTACTTCGGGCTGCCGCTGGCGATGGTCGTTTTATCGGTAACCTTCGTGCCAATTTTTCATAAGCTGAAAGTATATACGGCCTACGAATTCCTCGAAAACCGGTTCGACATTCGTGTCCGCACCCTCACTGCCGGGCTTTTTCTGCTTCAGCGCGGCCTGTCGACGGGTTTGTCAATCTATGCACCGGCCATTATCCTGTCCACGATTCTGGGCTGGAATATTTACTGGACCAACCTGCTCATGGGCGGTATTGTCCTGATTTACACCGTCACGGGCGGCACCAAAGCCATCTCGTACACGCACCTGCAACAAATGGCTGTTGTCACGTTTGCGATGGCCCTGGCGGGCTACCTGACCGTTAAGATGCTGCCCGAAGGCGTTGGTTTCGTCGATGCGCTGCACGTAGCGGGCAAGGCCGGACGCATGAACCTGATCGACCTTAAGTTCGACCCCGACAGCCGGTATAATATCTGGTCGGGGCTGATTGGCGGGTTTTTTCTGCAACTGTCCTATTTCGGCACCGACCAGTCGCAGGTCGGGCGGTATCTAACGGGGCAGTCTGTGGGGCAGAGTCGGCTGGGGTTGCTGATGAACGGACTACTGAAAGTGCCGATGCAGTTTCTGATTCTGTTAGTGGGCGTGCTGGTCTTTGTCTTTTACCAGTACAATCCCTCACCCACCTTTTTCAACAAGCAGGAAACCGACCGCTTAAAAACCAGCCAGTATGCCGGAGCCTATCAGGTTGCCGAAATCAAACACCAGAATCTGAATGCCCAGCGGCAGCGGGCTGTGGCCGATATGCAGGTGGCGCTGCAAACCGATGATGAAGCCGGACAGGATGCTGCGGGCACCCTTCTGCGCCAAACCGACGAAGCCCTGAAAGCCGTAAAAACCGACGTTACCAAACTTATCGAAAAAAACAATCCAGCCGCCGACACCAATGATGTGAACTACGTTTTTCTGCGGTTTGTGCTCGACTACCTGCCGCACGGCCTGATTGGACTGCTGATTGCGGTCATTTTCAGTGCCTCGATGGGGTCCATTGCCTCGGCCTATAGTTCGCTGGCCTCCACCACTGTTGTCGATGTGTATAAACGGTTGATAAAGGCTGACTCCAGCGATACCCATTACCTGCAGGTGTCGCGGTGGGCAACGGTCGGGTGGGGAATATTCTGCATTGTTGTGGCCCAGTTTGCTAACCAGTTGGGGAGCATGATTGAGGCCGTCAACATTCTGGGGTCACTGTTTTACGGAGTCATTCTGGGCGTTTTTGTGGTGGCGTTTTACGTCAAATCCATCGGTGGCCGGGCCACATTCTGGGGCGCCATTGTTTCCGAAGTATTGGTTGTCCTGAGCTGGTATCTGAATCTGACGGCGTTTTTGTGGTTGAACATGATCGGCTGCCTGCTGGTGGTGGGCATTGCCTGGGTGTTGCAACGAACATTGTTTCGATTGACATAACAGGAGATTATGCAACGAGAGGAGACATCAGTTAACGCTAAAGTTGAAATTGTTCAATGCATCCACTCCGACAATTTATTGCCAATTATGTTCCGTGTAACGACTTAGACTGGGCTCAGATCGAGCCATGTTTAAAGAAGCAGGTTGTACCTAAAGATACACTCATCTTAACGGAAGGGCAAGTTTGCCGACATCTGTATTTCTTGGAAAGTGGCTTGTTACGTTTCTTTGTTCTGAGAAGTGGCAACGAGATTACTAAATACTTCACGGATGCGCCTTATGTCTTTACTTCACAGAAAAGTTTCACCGCCCAGCAATTCGCTCAGGAAAGTATCAACACCTTGGAGGACTGCATCTTGTGGCGTATGACCTATGATGACGCATACCGGTTGCTGGAAATTAACTCCTGGAACACATTTATCCGGAAGCTACTGCAGGAAGTGCAGAATTATACAGAAGAGATTTTAGAAGCCCTGCAGACCCAAACCGCCGAGACCCGTTACCAAACCATGTTGGTTAATCAAGCCTCACTAATACAGCGGGTGTCGCTCAAGTATATTGCCTCATATCTTGGCATTGCCCCACAATCCTTGAGTAGAATCCGAAAAAATATCCGCTGACTGTATCAAAGTTAACATAGGTGCAGTAATGATACCTGTTGGCAATTGAAATTTGCAGGAAATCTCAAAATCATGCAAATCTCTCTGCTTGGACTAGCGGTGTTGTTGTCTGCACAAACAGTAGCTCAACAATCAAACACGCACTTTAGCTACACCGTTAAAACCTCTGCCGCTCCAGAGATCATCTGGCGCATTTGGACAGACGTGCCAGCATGGAAAGATTGGGACGAGGGACTGAAAACGGCTGAACTTAATGGTTCCTTTACTGCTCTCACCACGGGTACGCTAATTCCTGACAGAGGTCCTAAATCTAAATTCGTTCTGGTTGAGGTTATACCCAATCAGACCTATACCTTCAAAACTAAGCTACCACTTGGCGCTTTGTATGTTAAACGCTATTTAACTACTCAAAGTGGAGAAACAACCTTTACCCATGAGGTTTGGTTTGCAGGGGTGACGAAAGGAATTTTTGGCCGCGCTTTGGGTCGCAACTACCGAAAAATATTGCCGGGCGTGATGGAGAAAATTAAAGCTATTGCGGAGCATTAAATAAATGGACTATGTATAATCTGGTGTTAATAAACGTAATTTATGCAGCCAACATCTTGATAACAGGCTGGATCAGCGTTACCAGTCTGTTCATACCCCGTATAGCACAGACCACTGTTTTCGGTAACAGTATAGCCTATTCAGAAGCTATTCGGCTGGTGGGCGCATTATGGGGTGCTATCTTTGTATTATCTGTATTTGGGTTGTTTTTCCCCCAGCAGATGATCTTGGTTTTATTGTTTCAATTTATCTACAAGTTGACTTGGGTATTATTTGTAGCTCTGCCCTCACAAATGAACAACCAACCTTATCCCAGGGGTATGGCTATGTTCTTCATAGTTTGGTTGATAATCTTGCCATTTAGTATTCCGTGGGGTATATTATTCGCTCGGTAAATAGCATTTACAAGGGTAAATTAACCGGCAGGGTCTTTTAGAATATAAGCGAATCCTTTTATTAGATAGACGAAACTAAGGAAGCGTTGGGTCTAATAGTATAGCCGCCTTTTTGGTTATTTTTCTTAACATATTCATAGCTATCGAACCTGCCTGAGAAAACTATTAACCTGCAAACGGAGACTACTGGAGTCTCCGTTTGCAGGTTAATAGTTCAGGAAAGAAGCTATTGTTAAATTGAAAAAGTCTGTCTGCTCCCAAAATTGAACTTGGCTTTTGGTGGCACAAACAACTCACCTGCCTACGCTTTCTTTTTCCCCTTGCCAGCTTTCATAGCAGGCATGGCAGGCATTTTGGCGGTGTACTCCGTAATGCTTTTTTCGATGGCATCCTTGAAGAATGGAAATACTTGATCGTTCGACGATTGACCCACGGAGAGGGCTTTCTGCGCCAGTGGTACGGCTTCGGCAAACTTACCCATCTTGCCCAGAATCTGTGACTTTACATACAGATTACGGAAATTTTCCTGCATCGCAATTGACTTGTCAATCCAACTTAGTGACTGCTCAAGATTGCGGCCTTTCGAGACGTTGTAGCTGGCTGCGGCCTGCAGGACGGCGGCATCTTCGGGCTTCTCTGCTACAGCTTTGTCAACGTTCGCGGCCGCGTTCGCATTGACATCGACTTTCAGGTCGGCATCGGCCTTCCCGTTGCCCCATCTGAAGTTCATTTTAGCCGTGCTGTCGGTCAGGTCACTGAAGCCAATGGTAAACGTTTCGACTTTTTCGCTGTTCTCAGCGGGAGTGAGGCTCACGCGCAGGGCATCTTCTTCCTGTTTGTAGGTTGCTTCGGTACTGGTCTTGTTTTTGCTGAAAATCACCATGAAATCCCCCTCGTTCGGAATGGATAACATCGCATAGCTACCGGCGGGCAGCGTTTTACCGTTCACCATCAGGTCGGTGGAGGTGGTAAACATCGTGGGCGAATTGGCCCCCGTCCGCCATACTTTGCCAGCGGGAACAAAGCTGCCCGAAAAAGGCTCACGGCCTTTCAGGCTTGGCCGCGAATAGGTTACTGTTAAATCGGTTGTGCCAATCGTCTGCATGACGGTGGCAGCGGGGCTGGGCGATGGCAACTTGATCTGTGCCGCAGCTAATTGAGCAACTAAGCAAATGGTAGCCGCCGTTAGTGATATTTTACGCATGGTAGTCTATAGAGTATTGAAAAATCGGTACAAATTGCGTCTTTTTATGCACAAAGCCAACTATGTATCGCCAACCGCTGCTCCAGCTTTTATGTGATCATACGCCAGCCGACCCAACCGAAGCGGCTATGACCCTGAATATCATCACGTTTGTGGAACAACACCCTACTTGTTTTGAACGGTCGCTACGCATTGGCACCTCCATGCCGGGCACCTCCACCGCCCCGGCGTACCGGCCGGGCCATATTACCGGCTCCGCCTGGATCGTTAGCCCCGACCGACAGCAAACGTTGTTGATTCATCACCGCAAACTCGACCGTTGGCTGCAACCGGGCGGCCATGCCGACGGCGACCCGGACGTAGCCGCCGTTGCCCTCCGCGAAGCGCAGGAAGAAACGGTACTACTGTCGTTAAGACTGATTTCATCGACTATTTTCGACGTGGACATTCACCGGATTCCGGCCCGGAACGACGTGCCCGAACACCTTCACTATGACATCCGATTTCTGCTCGAAGCAGACCCTTTAGAACCGGTTGGCAGTTCTGATGAAGTTAGGGATATTCGGTGGTTTTCAATAAAAAGGTTGCCTGATGCTGTACATTCAGAATCAATTATCCGGATGGTGCGAAAAATTAGCTAAAACTAAGAATGCAGGAGCTTTTTTAGTGGCTTATTAAGCTAAACTACCTCTGCATAAATCTGGTAATTCTCAGTATTGAAGCAGACGAAAAGTACTTCTTCGATGGAAGTTGACTCGTTAAGAAACTGCCTGACCGCAGCGAGGGCGACACTAGCCGCTTTGTCTTTTGGGTAGCCGTAAATGCCCGTGCTGATGTTCGGAAAGGCAAGGCTCGTCAGTTTGTTTTCTGCAGCAATTTCCAGCGAACGGCGGTAACAACTCGCCAGCAGATTGGGCTCGTCCTGAGAACCTCCCCGCCAAACCGGGCCAACGGTATGAATAACATACAGGGCAGGCAATCGATACCCTTTTGTCAGTTTGGCATCGCCGGTTTTGCAGCCGTGTAACATACGACACTCGACTATGAGGTCTGGTCCAGCCGCCCGATGAATAGCGCCATCGACGCCCCCGCCACCCAGCAGGCTGCTGTTGGCCGCGTTAACAATTGCATCGACAGCTTGTTTGGTAATATCACCCTGAATAACCCGAATCATGGTAGTTGATAAGGTTTCAAGTTTCAGGTTTCAGGTTTCGGATTGGCTGACGCGAACAGATTGCTTTCGCGTCAGCCAACCTGAAACCTGAAACCTTGAACCATAAACCACTTACTGTTTCACTACTTTCAGCGTTCGTTTTTTATCGCCCGCAACGAGCGTGACAAAATAAACGCCCGCCGAAAGATTTAGGTTTGGCAAAACAAAAGCGGCCAGCCCAGACGAGGTGTATTGATTCTGCCAGATGATGCGCCCGGCTGCGTTGGTGAGCGAAATATCCATCGGGACATTGGCCTGGATTTCACCCCACTGCACCCCCAGCAAGGCGGCATCGCTGAATGGATTCGGGTACACCAGCAGTTGCCCGAATGAGTCGGCAATAATCGACGCCCGCTCGAAATTCGGAATGCCATACCCCAACTGATCGTCGGGGCTACCATACTGACTGCCCGACCGGCGCAGGGCTTCGGTTACCTGAGCCGCTGTCAGCAGGGGGTGGGCCTGCCAGTAACCGGCGGCTAAACCCGCTACCAGCGGTGTTGCAAATGAAGTGCCATTGCCCGATACGATCTGCCCGCCGGGACTGCCTACAATGGTTCCCTGGCCACGGGCTGCCAAATCGGGCTTCACACGCTTGTCGGCAGCGGGGCCGAACGAACTGAACGAAGCCCGCTGACCTGTCTGCGTAACGGCGCCAATAGCCAGCACGGAGGCCGCATCGGACGGGGCCGAAAGATACCGCCAGCTATTGTTGCCTTCATTACCAGCCGCTACCACGACGACCATGCCCGTTTCGGTGGCAATCTGAGCCGCACGGGTCGAGAGGGCCGTTTTGCCATCCAGGTTCTGGTAGGTGTAGCTCGTGGCGGCATCGTCGAACTGCGTATAACCCAGCGACGAACTGATAACATCTACCCCTGCGCTATCGGCATATTCAGCGCCGAAAAGCCAGTTCGCTTCTTCGACCTTCTTTTCGCCGACGGCATCTTCGGTGCGGAGCAGAATGAAGGATGCCTTGAATGCCGTTCCATAAAGCTGATTACCAGCCGTAGCGGCAATGGCCGACAGGCACGACAGCCCGTGTGAGTCGTCTTCATAAACGCTCGTTTCCTTCCTGACAAAGTCGTAGGTTGCCAGCACACGCTTTTCGTCGAAGAGGGGTTTCAGAAAACCAACTTTGTCGGCATTCAGAAAGCCCGCGTCCAGCACACCAATTAATATTCCCTCGCCACGGTAACCCTGCTGGTGCATTTTGTCGGCCCCCAATTGGGTAATCTGGGTTTGCGATGTTCCATAGTTCAGGGGTTCATTGTCGAGTTGGCCAATTGCATCAAACTTGTTGGCCGACGTGGCTGAATAGTGGGCGCTTAGACGCGCATTAGCCAGCGAACGCCCAAACTCCAGCCCCTTCACGAAAGGCAGTGCCTGCACGGTTGCTATCGTTGCATCGGTCGCTTCAAGCAGCACTGCATTCAACCAGCGCGACGAAAACCAGATGTTGGCCCCCGTTTGCCGGAGTTGCGTCACGTAGGCCGGATTAACGGGCAGGTCGCGCTCCAGAACAGCGATATTCTGCTTCTGTCGGCGCAAAATCGACCGTTGCGACAGGAACTGGTCGGGGCGGCTGACGCTGTAGGGCGTATTGGCTTTATCGCGGAGTAAAACCAAATATTTGCGGGTAGTTTGACCGAAGCTATTGCCCTGAATAAGCAGCAGAATGAGCCACAGCCACAGCCGTTTATTCCGTGCCATAACTTCGGATGCGGTAGATTTGCCGGCTGCCATACTCAATCTGGTAACGGCCCACGCAGGCCGGTGAACTTGTACAATACTGCACATGCGTTACTTCTTTATAGATCAGCCCAACCTGACGGGCATATACGGATAAACGTTTATTCTCTGAAACAAGTGTCGAATCGGTTTGTCCCGTAACGGTCAGGGTAGTAGCGAACTGTTTATCCTGTACGCGATAAGGCAGGCCAACGTTGCGTATCGTATAGGCCTCTGGTTCCAATGCGTTGTAGCGGTTGCCGTTCCAGGTTAACGCTTCACTGACCGGAACGACTAAGGTAACAAAATCGCTGCTGTTTTCAGTGCGAATGGCTTCCTGATTGAGGATACGGACCGACCAGGCCGAATCGGCCTGCCAGGGTTGGTTATCGGTAGGGCGCCGGTAACGGAACAACCGGTACGCCATCTGTCCCGTCACATCGACATAGGTTTTGCCAATGACTTCTTTGACTTGATAATTGTGTTGATCAGGTGGGCTATTCGGGTGGAATTGTTGCTCCTGCACATCGTAAATAACGTACCGACCCGTTTCGAGCGGAACGTATTCGTAGTCTGCTGGAAGCGGTTCATATACAGGCGACTGGCAGTCGGATAGCAGAATGGAGCCGATCACAAGAATCAGACAGAAACGATAGGAACGGGGATGGAACGGATTAAGTGGGTTGGTACGGATTTTTTCCATTCTTTTTTTACCCGTACAGACCCACTTAATCCGTTCCATCCCCGTTCCTATCTTATTTCATTAAAAAATCCGGCTCCAGGCGAAGCGGATAAGCAGCAGCAGGCCGACAAATCCTATCACGATATAGGAGAAGGGAACGTAGGTTACGGCGTAAATTCGCAGTCGGTCAACGAACCACAGAATGCCCATTAAAGCCGCAATAAGCGTCAGAAACCCCGACAGTTTGCCAAAGCCCGGAATGTAACTGAATGGTATTTTGCGCCGGATAAGCAGCAACGTCCCCACCATGGTCAGGATGGGCCACACCTGCACAACGAGGTTTATATCCCAGATACTTTGCCGCTCAAAGAGAAACAGATAAATAGTCAGCGTGACGGCGAAAATGCCCGGAATACAGGCTAAATAAACCAGTCCGGCATATGCATACCGCCATTTCCAGATTTCCTCTGCCGTTTCGCCCGACCACAGATTTATCAAAAAAGCTCCCGTTGGCACCGCCGACAGGAGCAAAAATAACAAAGCGGGCTGACCCGAAACAGCCTCAAATACGTCACGGAGCGTCATAGGGTAGGAGCGAACTGCGGAGAGCGCGGAGCAGGGCATCTGGTCTCCGTGCCTCCGCGCCCCCTGCACCCTGCTATTTAAGCGTCAACAAATACCCAATTGTGAAATTGGCGTCCCAGTCGAACACAAACTGGTTACAGCCGGTACCATCGGCAATGGCTTTATAGATAGTCAGGCCTGCTTTCGATTTCGCGTTTTCGACTTTATAGGCCGACGGCGCATTCAGAACGGTGTAGCGTTCTTTATCTTTTCGAACCTCCTTGGCTAATTCAAAGGGCACACCGCCAATGATGAAGCAACTTTTGCGGTGGCTGGCTGGTATCTGCTTCGCTTTAGCCTGCACCTCGGTGGTAACAGTTTCGTTGCTGGTGCCGTTCTGAAAATACTTCGCGCCGTAGGTTTCCAGTGCCTTCGTGGAGCCGCCTTCTTTCCACGAAATCTTGGTGTTGCCCGAACCAATATCGGTAACGAAGGAGTTGTCGGCGTATTCGGCGGGCAACACCGACCGCAGGGCCAGTGCTCCTTCCTGCTCCGGCGTTACCGTGTTGACCACGTAGTTCAATGACTTTAAGGCGCGGGTAATCTTCTGCGTTCCTTCGGCCTTCACGGCTCCTGAGCTAACCACAAAGTGGATGTTGCGCCCTCCAACGCCAAAATCGAGCATCTTGCCAATATAACTTTTCAGGCCTGTCCGCACATCTTCGTCGGTCGCCATGTTTTCCATCACCAAGCTGTTGCCAAACTCCGCTTTTTCGAGTTTCCAGCGTTTCTGATCGTCGATGCGAACGATGAACGAGTTGAACCCGCTGGCACCCAGTTCGACCACGCCTTTAAGCTGACCATTTTGCGGTTCAGGGGCTGTGTAGCTGAAGGCCGACCGCGACGGACTGCTGGCCGCGTCATCCGACGAACCGGCCGACGAAGCACTTGACTCTTCCACGGCTGCTTCTGCCGTTTTATCATCGGCGCGGGGCATCGTTCCCGACTCCGAATATTCTTTGTCTTTGGGCTGGAGTTTACGCAGGGCATCGCTGCCGCCAAAATAGCGGAACCCTAAGAAAATAGCGGCCAGCACTAAGGCCGTGATGAGTAGCCGACCGGCTATGGTTAAACGTTGCATAGTTTTGTTAATTAGCGATTGAGTGAATGAGCGAATGAGTGAATGTTAGTGGCGTCAGCTATTCGCTAATTCGCTCATTCACTCATTCGCAATTAATCGAGCAGATTCTTATACCCCGCGTCCTTTTGCGGGTTCGGGCCGAGGTTGACGGGTTGCGCGGGGGCATCGAGTTGTACCATCTTAAATTCCCCTTTGTTGTAGGCTTCGAGCAGAGTTTGACCTTTGTCGGACAAAATCCCGTTCTGAATATCGACGCCGTTGATAAAGTCCATCGAGAGGTCCATGGCGCGTTTCATTTCGCCGAGTTTCATGCTCATATCGTCCTGAATATACTCCATCGACTGGTCGAAATAGAACTTCTTGTCGGGGTCGCCTTTGAAAATGCTTACCGCCGTTTTAAGGGCGTTTGAGCTTTCCTTAACAATCTGGTATTCAGTTTCTTTAAGCCGAACCTTAATTTCGGTTTCTTTGATAATGTAATCGGCGCTCTGGTTCACCTTTTCCATGAAAGCAAGTACCTGCTTCATATTCCGCTGGAGGGGCAGCAGCTTTTCGTTCATTTCCTGCAAACCCGCGCCTTCAATAGTAGCCAACTGCGCCGACTCGCGCATACCGGGCTTATCGCTCATTGAATTGGCTTTGTTGGCTTCGGCGAATTTCTGCTTGATGGCATCATTATTCTCACCAATTTTCTTGTTTAGTTTTACCAACTGTCCGGCCAGCGTGTTGATCTGTCCCTGCATCTCCTGCCGTTTTTTCTTCAGGTCATCGACGTAGATTTTCAGGATGGCAATCGGATTCAGTTGAATCACCGTGCCGGTAATGCTTCGCATAAACGTTTTGAACAGGAAAAACACCGCCGTGCGAACGTCTTTACTCGTAAACAGGAAAATCAGCACGCCCAGCGCACCCAGCAGCAGGCCCAGTTCGAGAATATTCGAGGTGGCCCGAATCAGAAATTCGAGAATCCGGTTGAAATACACTAAGCCCAGCCCAGCCACACCGGCCAGCACAATCATGCCCAGAATACCTTCGGGGCGGCTCCAGAACGAACGCTTTTCGGGTTCTCCACCGCCAAGTTGAGAAAAATCAGGTGTTGCCATTTGTTTAGTTTAACGTTTCAGGTTTAACGTTTCAGGGTTCAGATTAAGGTTAACCTTGACCCTGAACCCTGAAACTCATTTCAGGTATTGGGTCATTTTGGCAATATCGCCTTTAATCTGGTCAGTAAAATGGGTGAAGGTTGACTCATAACTCTGACGATTCTGCGTGATTTTCGTCGTTTGCTCCGACACTTCGCCCGTGATGGCCGTCAGTCGATTCGAGTTGGCGTCGATCTTCTTTTGAATCTCAATCAGTTGGTTGGCCAACGCTTGATTTTCGGTTTGCAGACGTTTCTGTTCGTTCTGCAAACCGCCTACCCGTTCAGTCAGGGCCGCTTCGACACTTTTGCTAAAGGCGTCGCGATCTTTGTTCAAAGCCGCAATATACCCATTTGCCGTATTCGAGAGTACCGTTGCATCCGTAACGCCACCCAACGCTTTAAAACTCGCCCAGGCCGCCTGGTACTGCTTGTCTTCGGGCAGGCCGAGGTTACTCAGGCTTCGCAGGGTTTCGCGAAACTCGAAATAATCAGGGCCGGGCGGATTGCTCTGCGCCAGCACATTGGCCAAATGTTCGGCAAACTTGGAGTCCACGGTACCCGCCGACGCCACCGGCTGCGCTGCCGAAACTGGGTTCGGGGTGGCTGGGCCAGCCGAATTTGCTGCCGGGCGGGGGGCAGAAGCAGACGCCGTTGGGGACGTTCCGGTCGAGACGGTTGCTGAGGCATCTTCTTCTTTCACGAAGAAACCCAGGATTTTGCGACCAAGCGATTTATCGGGTTCTGGCATAGTTGTCAGTCAGTTAGAGAAAAGACGGAGCAATGTTACGAGGTTCGGTCCAGAAGCGCAAAATTCGTTTAAGCCGAACGGTTGCGGGACTTGACGGAGTGCGCGTAGCAGGGCCGAATGTTTGATTGTTTCAGCCGGACCTCCGGAATGGTTCCAGGATAAATGGTTCAGGTTCAGCCAACCTGGAACCGCTTCAGCGGCCCGGCTGAAACTTGAAACAATTATTCGTCCTCCGTCAACCTGCCCGCCATCCGCTCCTTAAATTTTTCCACTTTGGGTTTTGAAACAAGGTGAATGTACATATTATAGAGGTTGGTACGATAGTAGTCCTGATGATAAGTCTCCGCCGGAAAGAATGCCCTGAACGGCACGATCTGCGTAACAACCGGCACTTCGTGTTTAGCCTGATCGCGTTTGATGGCGGCTTCGATGCGGGCTTTTTCGCCGGGCGTTCGGTAAAATGCCACCGAGCGATAATGCCTGCCAACATCGGGGCCTTGCCGGTTCAACTGCGTAGCGTCATGACCAGCAAAGAAAGCATCCAGCAGCGCATCATACGAAAGAACCGCCGGGTTATAATAAATCTGTACGGTTTCGGCATGACCCGTCTGGTCGGTGCCGACCTGCTCATAGGTTGGGTAGTCGAGGTGGCCCCCGGCATAACCCGAAACGGCCGCCCGAACGCCCTTCAGTAAGTTCATTTCCTCCTGAATGGCCCAGAAGCAACCGCCCCCAACCGTAGCCACAGCCTCACCGGGCTGGAGTTCAGGAAGTTTCGCCGGATTGATGTCGATGACCGTAGATTTCTTATCGGCTGGCTGCTGATTGCAGGTTGACAGGAGGCCAACCAGAAGTATCAGAAAAAGGGCACGTTCAACCAGGTTCATGAGAGAGCAGCTACGTATCAACAACACAAAACCTGTGTATGATGTTATGCGTCTGCAATGTACCGCTATGCATTAACTTTGTTTGACTGACCACTATTGACTGACGACTTATGCCGTTGACTACCCTCGGTCTCGAACTCCCCACCGACCCACGCTGGGTCAACATTGCCGAAATGAACATCGGTGCTATTCTGATCGACCATGCGTATTGCGAACAGAAAGCGGCCTCGTCGTGTATTTCGCTCATTGTGCAATACTCCGACAAAGAAAAATTAGTGGAAGTGCTCACGCCCATTGTAGCCGAAGAATGGGGGCATTTTCAGCGGGTGTTGACGGAACTTCGCAAACGCAACATTCCACTGGGCCGCCAACGCAAAGACGAGTACGTGAACCAGTTACGGAGCCGACTGCGCCGGTCCATCGGCGACCGGAACGAGCAACTGATGGACAACCTGCTCATCAACGCCCTGATTGAAGCCCGAAGCTGCGAACGCTTCAAACTCCTCTCCGAACGCATCACCGACGAGGGGTTACAGAAATTTTACCGAGAGTTAATGGTCTCGGAGGCAGGTCATTACCGCAGCTTCATTGACCTCGCCGAAACCTACCTGCCTGCCGCGCGCGTCTGGGAGCGGTGGAAGGAGTTTCTGGTTGTCGAAGCCGATATTATGACCAATCTGGACGTTCGGGGCGACCGGATGCACTAATTAGTAGGGAACGGTTTGGGTTCATCATCCGGCCTGGTGCTATTTTTGGAAACAGGCTTTTGAAGTTGAAAATAGAAATCATAAGCCAGGTGGAAAGTCCAGTCATATAGCCACTGGAAACGCCAGGCCGATAAACCAGCAACGCATAGCGAAAAGATAACTCTAGACCATGAGAATTCGTCCACTAAAAAGAACCTAACTATCGAGAGTGGTAAGGCATCAAGCAGGAAAACCAGCGTAAGATTTCTAAATAATTTGTATTCTGCCGCCTGTAGGTCAAGTTCAGCCAGGATATTCGGACAATGGATGCGGATATAAGAATAAACTGAATAAAAGACGTTTGTATAGCTTCGGCAAATTTTGGGTGGCAGCGTAATATCATTACAAATAGTGTTGAAATAGGCCTTCATTTCCATTGACAAAAACTTTTTGGTGAGCGCAAACCTGTTTAAGGGTACACTACAGCCAAGCAGGAAGTGACCAAGAATGTAGGAGATAATGAAATGAGCAACCAAATTGTCATAAGCAACAGGAGAACCATATACGTTGGAAAATTTTTGGAACAGACTGAGATTCATCCAATAGAAAACAGCTCCTGGAATCAGAATTCCGAGAAAACCGATTACACCGATCAGTAAGTCGCCAGGTTTTAGCTTATCCATTTAAAAGCAGAGATTAGTTGTATCAGCTAATTAAATTCTACACGGTTAAACTATTCCAGCCCTACTTGATTCGGCTGATTTTTATGCGCGAATACATTCTTCTTTCACCCCAATATAGTTACAGCCAAGTCTCGATTCGATGTTGACTATTTTCTTAAGACGTTTGCTAAACTATTGATTTTAAGGGAGATTAAATTTACTTAGCGGATCAATAAGCAATATTCCTTTCTGAGTAGCTGTAGAACAGCTGCCTGAATTGACGTTTATTTATCCATCAGGCAGGCCAATAGTGGGCGCGGGTTCTGTTATCTTTACTGAATAACTTACTACCTGCAACTTGACGTTTCTTCGCCAGACGGCTCAACGAATTTTTGACGCGCATGGCCCCAGCCTCCGCGACGTTTGGGTGATTTTGCCCACCCGCCGGGCCGTATCGGTCTTTCTGGACGAATTAGCTGCTCTTTCTGATCGCCCGTTTCTGGCTCCCCATGCGCTGGCTGTCGATGATTTTATCACGCAGGCGTCTGGTGTTCAGTTGATTGACTCGGTTAGTTTACTGTTTGAACTCTACGACGTTTTCAAGATAATCGATCCGCAGGTTGACTTTGAGCAGTTCATCGGCTGGGCGTCGGTGCTGCTGGCCGACTTCGACCGGATTGACCAATACCTCGTTAGCCCCCACGAACTGTTCAGCTACCTCACAGCCGCCAGACGGCTTGAGCAATGGAATCTGGATCTGCCGCCAAATGCCAACCCCATTGTCGAAACGCCCGGTACAACGCGCTATTTCAAGCTTTTTGAGAACCTGCACACGGCTTACAACGCCCTGCACCAACGCCTGACCGAACAGGGGCTGGCTTATCGGGGCATGGCCTATCGACTGCTTGCTCAGAACGTTGAGTCGCTGATTCGCGATAATCTGGCCTACGAGCGCGTCTATTTTGTAGGTTTCAATGCCCTGAGCCGGGCCGAAGAGCACATTATTCGGGTGCTGGTCGATGCCCGGAAAGCTGAATTGGTCTGGGATGCTGATCAATATTATATCAACGATTGGCGGCAGGAGGCCGGTGAATTTCTGCGCCGATACCGCGATAATGGCTGGTTCTTCTCGAAACAAAACCGCGAAGACCTTAGCCAACTTGCCAATAACCTGCTCGGCACCAAGAAAAACATTCGGGTTGTGGGGGTGCCCAATGCCAGTATGCAGGCCAAGGTGGCCGGGAAGATTTATGGTGAGTGGCAGGGGGCAGGGGTCGGGGAGCGAGGGGCCGGGAACACCGCGGGCGAATTACCGAACACCGGGCACTCGGCCTTACGCCCCAAAACGGCCATCGTACTCGCCGATGAAACCCTGCTCATTCCGGTGTTGTATGCGCTGGACGAAAACGTGACCGATCTAAACGTGACGATGGGCCTGTCGCTGCGGTCGTCGCTGTTGTTTACGCTGGTCGATACGTTGTTTGAGATGCAGCGCACGGTGCATGAGTTTCGGACGAAAGACGGCCGGGATTTGCGGGTGCCCAAGTTTCACCACCGGCACGTTGTCAAACTACTGAATCATCCGTTTGTGAAGCAGTACGAGCGGATTCGGAAACTCATGTGGCCGGGTGAGGTGCTGGAAACAGGGGAGGTCCTGCCGCCCGAACCCCTGTTTCAGTGGCTTGCGAAAGATATTGTACAGAACCAGCGGGTCTATCTGACCGAACGTGAACTTCGGGATTTAGGACAGAATGACCCCCTGGTGCGGGTGCTGTTTGCCCGCTGGCCAAACGAAGAGCCAACAAAGGCCATCCGGGTTTTCTACGACCTCATTGAACTCCTGCGCGACGTGTATCGAACCAGTCAGGATGCCATCGAAATTGAGTACCTCTACCTGTTTTTCACCCTGCTCAAACAACTCGAAGCCACGCTGGACCGGCAGACGGAGTCGGAAGAAAGCGGACAGGTTACAGTGCGGAGTTTCCGGCAGTTTCTCTACGAGCTAATTCGGCAAACGAGTATCCCCTTCACCAGCGAAGGCAAAAGCCAATTGCAGATTATGGGAATGCTCGAAACGCGGGCGCTGGACTTCGAACGGGTTATTATTTTATCGGTCAACGAGGGGATTTTGCCACAGTCGCGTCGACTTAACTCCCTGATTCCGTTCGATATTGCTACTGAACTAAAGCTGCCGACCTATCGCGAGCAGGAGGCTGTTATGGCCTATCACTTTTACCGATTGCTGCAGCGCGCCAGTGAAATTGTGCTGTTGCACACCACCTCGACCGATGCCTACGGCAACAGCAAAGGCGAGCCGAGCCGATTTATCCGCCAGATTGAACATGAATTAGTGAAGAAGGCAGAAAAGAGGGCCGAAGAGAAAGCTAAATTAATAGAGGAAGGTAACCATGAAGAGGCTAAAAAACTTGGTAATCCGGGAATTAACCTGACCAAACCCACTGTTCGATTTGGCCGAACCGGCTCCGATACCGTTGCCGACCTAACCGATTTGCGGGTGCCAAAAACCGAGGACATTCGGGCTAAACTGATTACGATGCTCGAAACGCGGGGGCTGTATCCATCGTACCTGAACCAGTTCGTCAGTTGCTCCATGCGGTTCTATTTCAGCCGCATCGTGAACATCAGCGAGGAAGAAGACATCGAAGAGCGAATGGGCGCGGCTGAGTTTGGGAGTTGGCTGCACAAAGTAATGGAACGCTTAGACCTCGACTACCGGCTGCAGGACTTGCCCATCGACGAAGCCATTATCAAACACCTGCTCGAAGAAGAGTTTGCAAAGTCGATGAAAGGGCGCGTTATCGAATCGGGCATGAATCTGCTGCTGTACGAACTCGCCCAAAAGCTCATGCTCGATTTTCAGCGGCAACAGAATGCCCTGCCCGGACTGACGGTTATTGGCACCGAACAAACCCTCGAAACTTACCTGACCGTGCCCATCGACGGGCGCGACATTCGGGTGCGGATTGCCGGAAAAGTGGATCGCATCGAACGATTTGGCGACCAGATTCGAATTGTGGACTATAAAACGGGCAAGGTCAATTTGTCGGATAAAACGCCTAAAGACCTAACCGATAAACTTTTAAAAGACGGCAGAGAAGACAAAATGCGGCAGTTGTGGCTTTACCGTTACTTAGCTCTCAAGAACATCAGTGAGTTGGGCGGGCTGCCCCGCGACAAAGCCCGGCAGACAATTTTTCCGGCGGCTGGTATACCCGTCGAAGCCGGATTCTACTCATTCCGGGATGTGAATGGCGGTTTCAAAACCAACCCCGTTCGCTTTGACGACAACGACAATCCTGATCAGTACATTAAGGACTCAGAGGAGTTATTGCAGCAATTGATTCGACAGATTCTTGATCCGAACGAGCCGTTTAAGAAAACGGATCAACTCGAAATGTGCCAGTATTGTGATTATAAGGGCATTTGCGGGCGGTGAAGTAGCGAGGAGTACGGTGCATGGAGCGGGGAGTACAAATGCAGACGTCTGCTCCCTGCCCCGCGCTCCCTGCTACTTCCCATAAAAAAAGGCTGGTCGTAGCGCGACCAGCCTTTCCTATTAGAATACAACCTGAATTGAAAAAAGCAATTTTGGTGCTGCCTAAGCAACGAATGACCCAAAATTGGTAAATAAAAAGATTTAATACAACTATTTCGATAAAAATGATTGACAGGATTGCGGAGTAGACGGATTTGTACGGATTAAAAGCAAGTGAAAATCAGCGTAAATCCGTTCCAATCAATCACTTAAAAACGAAGTTGTAGGTCAGCGTCAGGATGGGAGCCGCAAAAATTTGTAGTTTGTAGCCCTGCGTTTTGCCATTCTCAGTTCGAAAGAAGGCTGAGTACGCATTTTTTCGACCGTAGATGTTGTACACCGTGAAAACCCAGTGACCTTCCCACCGCCGGGCACGCATACTGGGGTTATAAATGTTCCACGAAAAATCGAGCCGGTGATAATCGGGTAAGCGGGCCTGATTCCGGTCGTTATAGTAGGGATAAGGCAGGCCCTGGTTAATGACGTAGCCTTCGGGAGCCGTATAGGGTCGTCCGGTGCTGTAAGCAAACGTCCAGCCGAATGTATTGTGTTTGTCGACGCCGATGTTGATAGAGGCATTGATGCTGTGCGGGCGGTCGTAGTTGGCCCGGTACCAGTCGCCCCCGTTGATGCGTTCCCGAACCCCCGCCCCTTCATTCACCTGATTGAACGTGCGGGCGTAGGTGTAGTTAATCCAGCCGGTTAGTTCCCCCTTCTTCTTGGCCAGCATCGTTTCGATGCCATATGCCTGACTGCGACCCTGCAGGAGTTGCGTTTCGGGGAAGGGCTGAAGCAGAAAATTGGCTCCGGGTTTGTAGTCGATTACGTTTTCCGTAGCCCGATAATACGCTTCAAGCGAAAGCTCGTAGGTATTTTTTTTCAGATTACTGAAATACCCAATGGAAACCAACTGACTGATTTGAGGTTTAACATTGGCATCGGAGGTTTTCCAGCGGGCGGTTGGCAGGGGGGTGGTGGTGTTGGTAACGACCTGCAAATACTGCTGCATGAGGTTATAGCCTATTTTGATGGACGAATTTGGCCCTGTTGCGTAGCGAATGCCGAGTCGGGGTTCAAAACCACCATAGGCCTGCGAAACCTGTCCCGCCCCATAGCGGGTCGAGTCGATCACCGAAAAATCATCGACCGCTTCGCCCGGTGCATAGCGTCGTACCAGAGATGGCCCCAGCGACAGAAAACGGGAATACCGTAGTCCCGCCGACACGGCAAGATTGGAGCCAATGGCCAGTTCGTCGTCGGCATGAATAGCCAGTTCCAGCGCGTTCTCGGTGGGTGTTGTGATGGGATTCACGCTGGCACTACTACCGGGTAGCAACGCGCCGGGTTCAATCCGGTAGTGCGTTGCATTGACGCCCACCTCAATTTTATGATTCTCAAGCTGGTAATTGATGTTCGATTTAACCTGCCGCTGAAGCAGGCCCGACTGCAGCGTGACTTTATTGTCGGAATCGAGTTCGGGTAACAGAATTCGGGGAACATAACGGGCATACACGACCGTCGTTTGCAGGTTTAGCCGGGGCGTCAGCACGCTCAGCCAGCGGACCATCGCGTTGACGGTCTGATGGTCATACTGGGTCGATGTGCTGTTGATATTGGCCAGACTGCCGAGTAGCTGCGTCTGAAAAAAATCATAGCTGAAATAGCCCATGGCCGTCAGCGTGTTGCGGTCATTGATGCGCCAGAGTGCTTTTATGACCCCATCGCCGAATTTGGCTTTGATGCCCTCCAGGCGCTTGGAGGCCAATGGAAGCAGAAAATCGTTGAAAGCGCCCCGCCCCGCCACCAGCAGCCCCAGCTTACCTTTCACAATGGGTATTTCGGCCATCAACCGATTTGATACCAGGCTTACCCCGCCCGTCAGCCGGAACTGGTTGAGGTCGGGATTACGCAGCGAAATATCCAGCACCGACGCAGCCCGACCCCCAAATCGGGCCGGAACGTTGCCTTTGTATAAATCCACGCCGTTGGTGGCATCGGGTGGAAAGACCGAAAACAGGCCAAACATGTGCGTGGGGTTAAAAATGGGCGTGTCGTCCAGCAGAATCAGATTCTGGTCGGTGTTGCCGCCCCGGATATTAAGGCCGTTGGCGGCTTCGCCCACGCTCGTAACGCCGGGCAGCATTTGCAGACCCCGCAGCAGGTCGACTTCGCCCAGGGCGGCCGGCAGCTTTCGCAGGGTCAGCAGGTTAATCTGACTAACGCCCAGCAGCGGCTGCCGCACCGTTCGGTCGAAGCCTTTGCTGGTCACGACGACTTCCTCCAACTGGCTCGTCACGGTTGTCAGCCGGGCGTTCACCGTCGTTTCGTTTTCCTGTAAGTTGATGGCCTGCCGATAAGGCACATAGCCAACGCTGCGAAACACGACAATGTGTTCGCCGGTGGGTAGCCGGATGGCGTATTTTCCGTTGGCATCCGTTGTGGTGCCGGTCAGGGCTTTGCGGTAGTCGATGACCACACTAACCCCGGCTATGGGCCGATTGCTGGCTGAGTCGCGCACGGTTCCACTGAGGGTCACAACCACCTGAGCGTAGGCCAGTTGGCCAGTGAGCAGGAGCAAAACAAGGAGACGGAGCGGTGTGGGCATACAGTTGTTGATTTTGAATACGAACGTCTAAAAAAGAAGCCGATGTGGGTGTTTAGTCGGTTACAGCCCTTCGGGTAACAGATCGGTGCGGGTGCGGCTGGGAATACACAGGGCCGACGAGCCGCCACGCGCATTGTCCAGATTCGGTCGGCGACGTTGCTGGGCCTGAAATAAGCCCTGAAACTGCCCCGTCGTTACGTTGTTCCGGTTAATTCGGTAACGTTTCACCGCTACCGACGCGGCTGAGAAATACCCCACTACGCTCTCGGACGGGTTGTCCGGATTGGTAACATTTCCCGACGTAGGCGCGGGGGGCGAGTCGGCTAAGGTGCCGGTGTTCTGGGTCTGGTCGGTGAAGAGTTTGTAGTATCGATAGGCATTGACCGATACCGAAAGCTGCTCAATAACAAGCAGGGCCGGGTCGCGCTGATAAATGGGAATACTGGCGACCTTATGCCCAACCTGCAGGGCGCCATTGCTATACACATCCGTGAAAACATCGGTATCGGTGCTGTAGAAAATATCCCAGCAAAGCCCGCGACAGGGATAATCAAACAGGTTGTAAAGGCCCAGGGTCGTATCCCGAACGCAGCCCAGCACATTGAGCGGCCCACTGCCTACGGGGCCAATGTCCTGAATCTGATAGCGGCCCTGTTCGCAGGTGGCGCACCACACCTGTGACTCGTAGAGTCGCCACCGCCAGAAATAAAAGTTTCGCTCCCCTGCCGGGTCCTGAAAATCAATGTAAATATCATTGCTTGGAATCGGGGCACTACCGGCTGTGGGCTTAACCCCCTGAAGATTAAACTGATCATACGCCTTCAGAATGGGCGGCACCGGCAGCATTGTCTCGACCGATGATTGGTAAGAAACGCCCGGCTCGGTTGTAAAGCGCAGTTGATAGGTTTGGCCAACTTTCCCCCGAAAACCAGTGGGAAAGCCGTAGGTGCCAGGTTCAATTTCGAGCAGTGGCAGGGTAGTGGCGCCATCCACAACGACCATAACCGTTGCCCGTTGCAGCGGGGTACTAATGTTAGAATCCAGACTGGAACGTGTGCGGCTGAGACTAATAGTTTGTCGTTCGTTCAGGTCCGTTACAATACCATTAACAACGATCAGGTCCGTATTCGGTCTGAACGTAGGGTTAAAGGTATCGACGCAGCCGATAAAAAGGGCCACCAGTAAACCAAAGAGAAGAATAGATAGTCTCATCAGAATCAACTCGTTTAAACTATAATCGGACTCATTCATCGTTTTTGCCCCCAGCCTTCTTCAGGACGCTGGGGTAAAACGGCGAATCATTTTCCTGCTCCGCTAACCGTTGGGTAACGCCCCGTTGTTACACTCGCTTGTGCCAGTACCGGGCTGGCCACAATAACACCGTCTGTTTTAAAGGCCCACCGTTGCTGACCCGTTCGGGCGTTCAGGGCGTACAAGCGGGTGTCGGTACTGGCTACGTACACGGTTCCGTTCGTGACGACCGGCGTGGCATAAATGTCATACTCGGTAGTAAACGTCCAGCGTTGCTGACCCGTGGCCGCGTCGAGTGCATACAGGTTTTTATCCCGACTGCCGATGTACACCAGACCATTCGCGACGACTGGGCTGGCATAGATGACGCCATTGGTCGTAAACGACCATTTCAGGCTGCCCGTTGTTGCGTCGAGGGCGTAAAGTTTTTGGTCGGTGCTGCCAAAATAGATGATCCCATTTGCCACGACCGGGCTGGAATCCACGGCTTCATTTGCTTTGAACGCCCAGCGTTGCTTTCCGGTCATGGCGTCGATGGCATAAAGTTTCTGGTCCCGGCTACCCACGTACACCAGACCGCTGGCGATTACCGGGCTTGAAAGAATTGCCCCTGATGTGCTAAACCGCCAGCGTTGCCTGCCGGTGGTGGCGTCCAGCGCATATAACAGGTTATCCTGCCCGCCAATATAAACCAGACCATTGGCCAGGGCTGGGCTTGAATACAGCCCAAAGTCGACCGCAAACACCCAGCGCAAATTGCCGGTGGTGGCATCGAGGGCGTGTAGTTTGCCGTTTTGACTGCCAACATAGATCAGGCCGTTAGCCACCGCTGGGCTGGAATAAACGCGATCGCCGGTCTGGAACGACCAGCGTTTAGCGCCCGTAGCCGCATCGAGTGCATACAGATTATAGTCGTTACTGCCTACATACACCATTCCGTAGGCCACGACCGGACCGGACTGAATGGACGTGTCGGCCCGGAAAACCCAGCGTTGCGTACCGGTGGTTGTATCAACAGCATAGAGCTTGTTATCGAAGCTGGCCACATATACTACCGGTGTTGTAACGGTCACGTTGGCGGGCGTGGTAACGGTCAGCGTTGTAGGCTGCGTAACCGTGGGGACTGTGGACGGAGCCGGTTGCTCACAGCCCGATAAACTGACTGTCAGCAGCCCGACAGGCAAACTTAGCCCGATCAGAGCGAGCCACAGTCTGGCCAGGCGACATCTGAAGGTGGTATTGCCAGAACGTTTAGTCATCAGCGTTGAGTCTTTTTCAGATATAGGTGCTGCCGTTTAGACATAGAGCCTATGGCCTATCGGTTGACTAACCAATTTAGAAACAATTCATTATCGCCAGCCTGCGGGCACGATGGGCGTTCGGGTGCGACTTTTTACACAGACTGCCGAGGGTACGCCCTGCCCGTAGATGGACAGTGTTACCGGAATCGGGCCGGTAACACGGGGCGGTTCAACGTTGGGCATCCGTCCGGTCTGGTAAAAAAACAGGCCATCCGGCAAGCCGCCCTGTGTGTTCCGGCGGTCGAGGTAGTAACGGTTTTCGGACACGGACGACGCCGAAAAATAACCCACTACGTTCTCCCGGCTGTTAGCTACGTTTCGAATGTTGCCCGTTGTGGGTGCGGGTGGGCTGTCGGCCAGGGTTCCGGTATTTTGGGTTTGGTCCTCAAAAAGTTTGTAGTAGCGGTACGCATCCACCGACAGGGACAACTGCTGAACGGCCACCAGGCAGGCATTCGTTTGGGTTAAGGGAATCTGCGCCACCAGCCGTCCCGACTGTGGGCGGCCATTGGCATACTGGTCGGCAAAAATGTTAACGCGCTGGCTGTAGACAATGTCCCAGCAATAGCGAAAGCAGTTGTAATCATAATAAGAAAACGTGCCCAGCCGATCGTCGGGTACGCACCCCCCCGTCAGCCGGTCGCCGAGGTCGGTCAGAAAGTAGCGTCCCTGCCGGCAGGAGGCACACCAGGCTTGCGGCTCCCACAATGTCCACCGCCACAGGTAGAAATTGCGCTCACCGGCGGGATCCTGAAAATCGACGTAAATATCGTTCGAGGGCGTAGCGCCATCTTTCGTTACCTTCTCGATACCCGTCGGGTTGAATCGGTCATACACCTTCAGAATGGGCGCTACGGGTAGCATCTGTTCTGTATTGCTTTCGTATCGGGTGCCTTCGGCAGTGGTAAACCGGAGTTGAAAGCGGTCGCCAACCCGTCCCCTGAAGTTGGGCGAAAACTCATAACTGCCTGGCTCTGTAGTGCTTTCGGGGAGCGTTAGGGCTGTTCCGTTTACGACTACCTCAACCGTCGCTTTGGTGAGTGGCTGGCTCGCCGTGCTGTCGCGATTGGAGCGCGACCGGCTCAGCCGGATTGCCTGCGTTTCGGGCAAATCGGTTATGATACCATCAACAACCAGCAGGTCGGTGTTCGGGCTTAACGACGGGTCGAACTTATCGACGCAACCACTCAGGCCAACGGCTAAACTACCGACGAGCAAAGCGATTTTTATGAATACTGAATGTATAGAATTGACCATTACCTACAATAGGCTTTTTTTCAGAACGATGAGTTTGACAAAAAGTGTGTTGAAACTTCCCGCTATACCACCAGCGGCACAAAGTGCTTCTGGTTGAGTGGCAGGTTTTCAGCGGTCCATTCCACATCCCGCACGAAGGCGAACGCCCGCACGGGACAGTTGGCCACGCGGCAGTAGTGACAGCATTCTTTCTCGCAGGGGTCGGTATGGACGAAAATCTCGACCTCGCCCTGAAACCCGGCTTTGAGCGTATCCTCAAAATGATGCACCTCAGCATGGACCTGATTCAACTTCCAATAGTAGGGCAGCGTCAGGTGGCAGTCGACGTGCAGGTCGGCGCCGTATTTCTGAACGCGCAGGTTATGCACGTCTATCCAGTTGCGGTCTTTATGCACGTTCAACAGGGCCACCACGCGGTGTAGGGTAGGAATATCCGTTTCGTCCATGAGCCGGGCAACAGACTGTCGGGTGATCATAAAGCCGTTGTAAATGACTACCAGGGCGAGCACGACCGACAGCGCGCTATCAATCCAGTGTTTACCCGTGATGCCTACCAGGGCCACCCCGGCCATAACCACAATACTGCTAAAGGTATCGGTAAGGAGGTGTTTGCCGTCGGCGGTTAGAGCCGCTGAATCGGTCTGTCGACCCGACCGAACGAGCATCCCGCCCACAAAAGCGTTGGCAACCGCGGTCAGGCCCACCAGGGCGAAACCCCACCCAAGATTGCTTAACGGTTTAGGCTCGAAAAAACTCAGAATAGCCTGCCAGATAATGACTAACCCCGCCGAGAGGATCATGGCTCCCTCGAAACCCGATGACAGAAATTCGATTTTTCCGTGACCGTAGGGATGGTTTTGGTCGGCGGGCTGCCCGGCTAAGTAGATGCTGTAAAACGCAAATCCGCTGGCAATAACATTAACAATCGACTCGACCGCGTCGCTCAGAATGGCCGTCGAGTAGGTCAGAAAGTAAGCCGTAAATTTAAGTATCAACAACACGATACTCAGCCCGAGCGAGATGCTCATCCAACGGTATTTTGTTTGTTGACTGGCACTCATGAAGCGTTTCTGATTTGTAGCCCGGACGGCCACGTCCGGGTGTATGTATTGAGTTTCTTACACCCGGACGTGGCCGTCCGGGCTACAAATCAGAAACCAGTAGAATCGGCAAAGTTAACGATTCGTTGCCGGATTGTTCGTACTTTTGCCCGCTGTACGCGACCCTGTGGCACACCCTCAGTTGATAATGTACAGCAAGGCAAACAAGTAGCATCAGCCAATGACGATAGGAAAAGAATTAGAACAGGAGCTAACCCTTGAAGCAGCCGTAACCAGACGATTTTTAGAGAAGGTAACTTTTGACAAAGCAGGTTTTAAACCAACTGAAAAATCGGAGACGCTGGGGCGGTTAGCAATTCACGTTGCTGAAATTATTGCCTGGTGGAAAGAATGTATTGACAATGACAAATTAGATTTCATTGACTTTGAGCCGAGGGACATTCAATCAAACGACGATCTCCTGTCTTATTTTGACAATTTACTGACTGACGCAAAAGCGGCTTTGTTGACGGTTTCCGATGAAGAACTTATGAGCGATTGGTCTATGACGCACGGCGAAGATGTTCTTTTTACATTGCCTAAAAAACAGGTACTCCGGCTTTTTTGCATGAACCATTTAGTCCACCACCGTGCTCAGCTTGGTACGTATTTAAGGCTGTTGACTATTCCAGTTCCAGCAACGTATGGACCTTCTGCCGATGATGACCATGTTATTCTTATCAACAGATTTCAATAAGATTAGCAGCACGACCTTTCCCGCATGAACTCGACAGAAAACCCCTGGCAGACACTCAATTCGTCGGTCAAATATGAAAACCCCTGGCTGGCCATTCGGCACGAAGAGGTTATTACGCCAGCCGGCACGCCGGGCATTTATGGTGTGGTTAGTTTTAAAAACAAAGCGGTTGGTGTTATTCCAATCGATGCCGATGGAAACACCTATTTAGTGGGGCAATATCGATATGCGCTCGACGAATATTCGTGGGAAATTCCCGAAGGCGGCTCGCCCCTCGGTGTAGACCCCCTCGAATCGGCCCGGCGCGAACTGAAAGAAGAAACGGGTCTGGAGGCCCAAAAATGGACCAAAATTGCCCGCATCCATACCTCCAACTCGGCTACCGACGAAGAAGGGTTTTTGTACATTGCCGAAGAATTGGTGCAGGGCGACCACGCGCCCGAAGAAACCGAAGACCTGCGTATCTGGAAACTCCCGTTAGCCGAAGCCGTTGAGATGGCCCTGACCAGCCGAATCACCGATTCACTCAGCGTCAGCGGGCTTTTGATCGTCGCCCGGCTGCGGGGAATCTAACTTTTTTAACGGTTAAACGGTTCAAGTTCAATAGTCCAGGTTTAACGCAATCTGAAACTTGACCCATTGAACCTGGAACATTAACTAACAAACAGGCCCGTGTTCTTACCCATTCTTTTCGGTTTTCTGCTCGGTGTTGGCCTTTGCCTGACGTTTGGAACGGTGTTTTTTGCGCTGATTCAGAACAGTGTGGACAATGGATTCCGCTCTGGTATGAAGATTATTTTTGGCGTCATCGTCGGCGATATTCTGTTTGTGCTGGCCGCCCTGCTCGGTACGGCGTTCATTCCCAAAGTGCAGGGCTTCGAGAACCTGATGGCCGTGGTAGGTGTGCTGTTCCTGATCGCCATGGGCTTAGTCAATATTCTGAAAGGAACGCCCCGGCTGGCCTACCCCAAAACCCGTTTCGGCAACTTCGTGTATTACTTCACCACGGGTTTTTTTCTGAATGCCCTCAACCCAGTCAACTTTGTGGCGTGGGTGGCCATTGTGGCCTATATCCGGTCGCACCTGCATTACGACCTGGCTCAGCAATATGGGTTCATGATAGCCGCATTGGTGGGTGTATTCGTGACCGAAACGGCGCTGGCCTATTATGCCAACCGGCTCAAACGACTCTTTACGCCCCGCGTCGTCAAGATTTTCAACCGCACAACGGGCGTCGTCTTCCTCATCGGGGCGGCCAACATTGCCTACTCGCGCCTGCTGGAACCGCTCTCAAGGGCAATCAACTGGTAAGGAATTTAATGTTGAATGACAGATTGATTGAATGATTGAATAGGTTGTGCGTCAGCTATTCAATCAATCTGTCATTCAACATTATAACCGTCAAAGGTTCATTCCACCCGATACCTCGATTCGCTGGGCATTGATCCAGTGCGCTTCTTCTGTGCACAGAAAAGCAACCACACCGCCAATATCGTCGGGCAGGCCAACCCGGCCTAACGCCGTAATGCCCGCTATATGTTTATTGACCTCAGCATTATCCCGCACCACACCACCGCCGAAGTCTGTTTCAATGGCACCCGGCGCTACAACATTGACCGCGATTCTGCGGGAGCCAAGTTCTTTCGCCATGTACATGGTCAGGATTTCAATAGCTCCTTTCAATGACCCATAAACGGCCCTTCCCGGTGAGGTAAAGCGGGACAGACCCGTAGAAATATTAACGATGCGTCCGCCATCCCTGAGGATGAGTAGTAATTTCTGCGTCAGAAAATAGACGCCTTTGAAATTAATGTTCATCAACTGGTCAAAAGCATCCTCAGTCGTATTGCCAATGGGCGTAGAGAGGCCAATGCCCGCATTGTTGATCAAAAAGTCGAACCTGTCGGTGGTAAACTGTTCGTTCAGGACCGTCGATAGCTGAGCAACAAACGCATCAAACTGTTTTACATCACCCGTATTGAGTTGTAAGGCTGCGGCTTTCTGGCCTGCCTGTTCAATTTCGGCCACTACGGCCTGAGCCTCTTCCCGTTTACTGTTGTAAGTCAGTATAACATCGATTCCTTTTTTTGCTAAGCTAAGCGCCATGTTTTTGCCCAGTCCACGGCTGCCGCCGGTCACTACCGCGATTTTCCTGTTGGTTGTCATCTGGTTAATTTGTTTTTGCAGGGGTAGGGCAAAAACTGTTGCCCTGTACGATTTGAGGATACAAAGGTAGCGTCGTGAGCAGGCGGGCAGGTTGCAAACATCAATCCGAAGTTTGCAAAATTCAAACCAGACGGCTCTACGCGCGGAAGGCTACGGGTGCCAGTGACGTTTGTTTTTTGAAGAAGTTGGAGAAGTGCGCTACTTCTTCAAAGCCGAGGGAGTAAGCGATTTCGGAAATGTTCCAATCCGTTTGTTTTAGCAGAATCTTGGCCTCCTGAAGAATACGATGGCTAATCAGGGCCGTTGTGGTTTTGCCGGTATGTTCTTTCAGAATTTTATTCAGGTGATTGACGTGTACCGAGAGCCGGTCGGCATACTCTTTGGCCGTGCGAAGGGCCAGCTTTTGATGGGGCGATTCAATCGGAAATTGTCGTTCCAGCAACTCGATGAACAACGAAGAAACCCGTGCTGAAGCCGTATGGGTTGGGTATAAAGCCGAAGCGGGCTGTAGCTTTTGCCCGTAGTGAATCAGTTCGAGGACGTAATTACGCAGCAGGTCGTATTTATAGGCATAATCCGACGATAACTCGTTGTACATCTTCTCAAAGATATACGTCAGGTCATTGGCTTCTTCGTCGGAAAGCTGGAAAATAGGATAACCGCCCGGCCTGAAAATAGGTAGCTCATTGAGAGCGACCCCACTTTTTTGCTGAATCAGAAAATCGGCGGTAAAAATGCAGAAGTAGCCAAACTGATTCTCATCCTGTGGCAGCCAGTGATACGGGATTTTGGGCGTAGCAAACAAGAGGGCGTTTTTTTCGATGTCGATGACTTTGTCGGCATATTCTGCCCGGTTGCGACCACGGATGATGCTGATTTTATAATACGCCCGCCGGTTATAAGGCATAATCGGCTTCTTCCTGAATTTAGCGACTATATCGGCTACTTTAAACACATTGAAGTGCCCGATTTCCCTGTTGATGCCTTCAGGAATAAGCCCCGCCGTTTCCCGGTAAAATTCTTCCAGTGTAGTCGCTTCCATAGCCTACTTGATTTGCAAAAATCAACTGTAGGGAATACGTTTTTAATGGATAATGCAAAATGAATAATGCACATGAGTATCACTCCCATTATTCATTTTGCATTATCCATCCATCATTTAAGCAAAAACCGTTCCCATTCCCCAATAAGTCCCTTCTTCAGCACTCTTGGGAATTTATGCTGACCGCCCATCTTACCTTTCGATTCCATCCAGTCGTAAAACGTTTTGGTGGGGAGCACCCTCACGGTGATGTCTTTGAGGGCATGTTGGCGTTCAATGGCGTAATCGTCGTTGAGCTGGTTCAGTTTGGCGTCGATTCGGTCGCGTAGGTCCTGAGCGTCTACCGGGTCATCGGTGCCGATGTACCAGTTATGGGCAAATAAAGTGTCGTGTGTTACGCCCGCCACGGTGAACTCCCGGATGGAAATGTCCAACTCGTCGGAGACCATTTCGATGGCTTTGTTCATGTTATCGACGGAGAGGTGTTCGCCACACAAACTTAAAAAGTGCTTCGTTCGACCGGTGATGACGATTTCGGCCTGTTTTTTATCGACGAACCGGATGGTGTCGCCAATCAGATAGCGCCAGGCACCTGAGCAGGTCGAAATCAGCAGGGCATATTCTTTACCCTCCTCCACCTCATCAATCATCAGCGTTTTGGGCGTCTCGGTCAGCTCACCGTCGGGCGAAAAGTTCTGTTCATTGAAGGGGATAAATTCAAAAAACAGGCCGTTATTCAGCACCAACTGCATCCCCTCGGCGTTCGGGTGGGTCTGGTAGGCAATGAAGCCCTCCGACGCCAGATAGGTTTCGATGTAGGTGATGGGGTGGGCGAGAAGCTTTTCAAACCCCTGCCGATACGGTTCAAACGAGACGCCCCCATGGCAGAAAACCATCAGGTTCGGCCAGATGTCGTGAATGGTTTTGACGTTGTAGCGGGCAATAATTTTCTCCATCAGCAACTGAATCCAGGCCGGAACGCCCACCACGTAGCCAATATCCCAGCCGGCGGCCTGTTCCGTAATTTCGTCTAATTTCAGCGCCCAGTCGCGTTCCTGCGCGATGTCGCGGCCCGGCTTGTAAAACCGCTCGAACCACAGGGGAATCCGGCTGGCTGTAATGCCGCTCAAATCGCCTTCAAAGTGGCCTTCGCGTGATTTGAGGTCGGTGCTGCCACCCAGCATCAGGCATCCTTTTTCGTAGAGTGTTGGAGGCAGATTCTGGTACTTGCCCAGTGTCAGAATCTGCCGGACACCCGTCCGCTGAATGGCTTTATACATCGCTTTGGTGACGGGTATGTACTTCGTGGCCGCTTCCGATGTGCCCGAACTCAGCGCGAAATACTTTACCCGGCCGGGCCAGGTTACATTACGTTCGTTGGCCAGCGTCCGATGCCACCACCCGTCAAACATCCGGTTGTAGTCGTGGATGGGGACCGCCTGTTTGTATTTTTCGTAGAACTCCCGTTCGGTGCCGAACTCAACGGCCCGGAGCAGTTCGTTGAACTGATATGTCGTGCCAAAATCGGTAAACTGCGCTTTACGAATCAGTTTACGGAAGGCTTTACGCTGCTGCCGGAGTGGATTAAACCCCCGAAGCCGCACGGCATTCGTCAATCGAATGCCATTTTTGAGCATACTGCCTAATAGGGCCATAGGTGTTGATCAATGAATAATGAATAATGTAAAATGAGTAATGTAAGTAGCGCACTCTAAGTATTTTACATTATTCATTAATAATTACATTTTCCAGTTCGTCAATTCATCCATCATGCGGTAGGCAGTCAGGTCGTACTGGCACGGCACAACGGAGGTATAGTTATTGGCCAGTGCGTATTCGTCGGTGTCTTCGGCATGAGTGTCGAAGTTGACAAAATCGCCCGCCAGCCAAAAATACCGACGTCCGTGTGGGTCGCGCCGTTCGTCGAACACTTCCTGCCACTTGGCATTGGCCTGCCGGCAAATTCGGATGCCCTTCAGCGGTTCGGCAGTGCGGGCAGGAAAGTTAACATTTAAGGCTGTTCCGGGGTTCAGCCCACGCTCCAGCACGTTGCGGGCAATGGTCAGAATCGGCTCGTGGGTATGCGAGAAATCTGGTTGGCGGGTGAAGTCGCCCAGCGAAAAACCAATGGCCGGAATGCCCTCGATGGCCGCTTCGATGGCCGCCGACATGGTACCCGAATACAGAATGCTGATGGACGAATTGCTGCCGTGATTAATGCCGCTAACCACTAAATCGGGCGTGCGATCTTTCAGGACGTGATGCTTGGCTAATTTGACGCAGTCGGCGGGGGTGCCGGAGCATTCGTAAGCAGGCACATCGCCGTACATATCCGATGGATACAGCCGGATTGGATTGGCAATGGTAATGGCATGGCCCATACCCGACTGCGGGCTGTTGGGGGCCACCACCACCACCGACCCCAACTGTTTCATCAGGTCAACGAGTGTCCGGATGCCGTGGGCTGTAATGCCATCGTCGTTCGTTACTAAAATAAGGGGTTTGTGGTCAGGCATAAAAATAAGTCAATAGTCGATACGGGGCCGCCCGTGCGATCATTAGTCGATAGTGCTGGTTACGCCGGTCATTTATGAGTCTTTACCGACAATGGCTTTTATTGCCGCTAAACTACGCAAATACGAGAGAAGGTTTTGGCTCTGATAGTAACCTCTGACAAAGTCTAGAACTTTGTCAGAGGTGGCAAAGGTTCATCAGGCCCGATGCCGTTTCTTGAACTGCAACGGGTTTTCGCCCGTGACGCGCCGAAAAGTCCTGTTGAAATACGACAAACTCTCGAAACCACCGGCAAAGCAGGCTTCGGTCACGGTATGGTCGAGAAGCAGCAATTTCTGCGCCTGATGGATGCGATATTGATTCAGAAACTGCGTGAAGGTTAGGCGGGTCATACGTTTGACGTACCGGCAGAAGGCGGATAGGGTCAGGTTCGTGACGGCCGCTGCGTCGGCAATGTCGATTTTGCGCTGGTAGTTTTCGTCGATGAACTGCTGTAACTGCTTCAGTCGCTGCTGTTCACTCAGTTTATAGGCGTTCGTAACGGGCTTGCCGTGCAAAAGCGTCCTGTCCTGACTCGTGGCTAACTGCTGAAAAATAGTCAGTAAACTCAACAGTCGCTGAAAGGGTGGGAGTGTGGGCAGCAGTTCGAGTTGTTGGCCCACCACCCGTCGGGTTTCGCCGTGAAACGAAACTCCCTCCCGCGCTATCTCGAAGAGCCGGGCAATGGCCGCAAACTCCGGGGCTTGCCCAAACACATTGCCCAGGAAGGTTTCCTTCAGTTGCACAACCACTTTGCGGTGGTCGGTTTTAACACCGTAATCAAAATTCAGGTGCGGAATGTTGGGGCCGATAAAGACTAAATCAGCACCTTCGTAGCGCGAAATATGGTCGCCCACGTGCCGGGTGCCGTTGGTGCCGGTGATGTAGACAATTTCGTATTCGGGATGATAATGCCACAAAAAAACATCGTTGAGCCGGGGCGTCTCCAGAATATGAAACGAACTGTCAGCATCGGGGATGATTTGCTCTAACGCTATTTTCATGGGAATAGGAAAGGGGTTAAACACAGAGAGGCAGGGAGGCATACAGAGATTCACACAGGAGTTGACGTACTTCTTTTCTCTGTGAATCTCTGTATGCCTCCCTGCCTCTCTGTGTTACAATTTTTCAATCAAACTTACTATAAGTTAAGATTATCCATTGAACCAGGAGCAATATAGTGCAAAAAACGGACAGCATTGGTGTGGAAATGAGGCATAACAATCGCCTAACTTTGTTTCAATAAAATTACCAAAAAAGCCTGGATTTATGGAAACGATGCCACCTACAGGTACGCCTGCCACAATGATTCCCGACAATGCACATAAAGACATTCCGGGAAATCCGTCGACGGCCACCAGCAGCAAAATCAAGCTAAACGACCGCTCCGGCCACGACGGCGGGCCGGAGCAGCCACTGCGAGTCTTATCCGAAGACGACTGGCAATTCTGGAAACACAACGGTTACATTGTTGTTAAACAGGCCGTGCCGAAAGAGCAGGCCCAACGCCTGGAGGATTTCCTGTGGGAATTTGAGGAGAAAGACCCCCGCGACCCCACCACCTGGTATGCGCCACCCCGCGCCGAAATGAAAATGAAAGAGTTGACCAACAGTGGCATGGTCGAACTGTATAATCATCAGTACGAATGGGATAACCGGCAAACGCAGCGCGTGTATGATGCCTTTGTGGACATCTGGGGCACCGAAAAACTCTGGGTGACTATCGACCGCGCTAATTTGAATTTTCCGGTTCGGCCCGGCCACGAGTTCAACGGCTTTATTCATTGGGATTATGACCCCGAAACCCGCCCGCAAAATGTGCAGGGCGTGTTGGCCTTAGCCGACCAGACCGACGAAAACATGGGTGGCTTTCAGTGCATTCCCGAACTCTACCGAACCTACGATACCTGGAAACTAACCCAACCCGCCAACCGCGACCGCTTCAAACCCGACACGACCGGATTTGAGTTGGTGAAGGTGAAAATGGAAGCGGGCGATTTGCTTATTTTCAACAGCACCCAGCCGCACGGCATCCGCCCCAACCGTTCGAAAGACAACGTGCGTATTGCTCAATACATTTCCATGATGCCTGCCGAAGAAGATAACAAAGCCCTGCGGCAGTGGCGCGTTACGTCCTGGCGCGAGCGGCAGGCTCCCGAAGGGTACGCTTTTCCGGGCGACCCGCGCAACTGGGAGAAGACCCGCTACCAAACCGCCGAACTCTCGCCATTAGGTAGAAAATTATTGGGATTGGATCCCTGGGAGTAAAGTTTTGGCCAGACTATCTACGGCGGCCCGGCTGAAGTGACCTAAATCGTGCAATTTTTAGTTAACCATTACAACGATTTTTGTTTAGTTGGGTCTTACTTCATACTGGTTGGATAAGCTAATTCCCGTAAAATTATGAGACCTGCCCTACTACTCTGTTTTCTGGTTCTTGTTCTGGATGGATGTAAACACGATGATTTGCCTCCCGGTAGGTATCTACGGGCGTTGTCGCTGAGTGTGGAGCCGCTGCCGGATGGCATTTCGCTGAAATGGACTCCCCGTTTTTACTTTGAGGAAGGAATGTTTGGTGAGGACAAATCGGTTATACCAGCTCAATATGAGATTTACATATCGGAAAACAGTGAAAAAGAACTACGGAAAGTAGCCGTTCTCGACGGAAATATACAGGAGTATGCCCTGCATAATCAGCCTGAAGGGAAGACGATTTATGCTTGGGTGAAAGCAGTTCATCCCAAACTAACAACCAGTACATCGAATATTGCTACGACAAATACGGGCCGGTTAGGAACCTCAGACATGCTGTTCCCAGATAACACACTCTATGCAACTTATGGAGCCTGGGGTGGTTTGAGCTTAGTATATTCCGGTCTTGAGGGTATAGCTATCGTGCAGCCTGATGGCCGTGTGCATAAATTAAATGGAAAAGGAGGATGGCCTGTGCTTTCTGCCGATGGTCAAACTGTTGCGTTCCCCGCCACTATCAATACAAATACGAGTTACAGCACTCAATTATTTGTTGAAACAGTTGCCACAGGCACTCTACGACTACTGGATACGCAACAGGCTATTTATTCGGTTGAATGGTCGAATGACGGGCAGTTTTTAGCCTATATCGCTTACGCTCAAGGCCAAAATAAGAGTGTTTGGACACGCTCAATAACTGAAAACAAACGTGTTCGACTGTACACGCCTGCTATTGGCCCCAATCAATTGACTGATGGCCAGATAGATTGGTCGCCAGACGGTACGTTTATCGTGGCTGCCCAGGAACGGGGGTACATCCCTGAACACGGGGCCGTTTCTAACCTGATGAAAATTCCAGTTATAGGAGGAGAGCCGCAACCCATGCTACTATCCGATTGGCGAGACGAACAGCCCGCTTTCTCGCCGGATGGTCAACGTTTAGCGTTTATCAGCAACCGTTCTGGCTATCAGGCCATTTGGGTAATGAATATTAAAACCGGCAAACTTCAGCAGATTACCGGAAGTCAGGAGCAACTTGCCTATACGAATCGGCTCGACTGGATGAATAATACGCAACTGACATACACCGCTCGTCTGCCACCACCTCCAGATTTAGCGCTTAAAAAAGTGACCTTGCCGTAAGTTTTACAAACTCACTTCCGTCCGCTGCCCCTGCCGACTCTTATACCCCTGAATGGGTGAATAGCTTTGGGTTTGTTTGCCGTAATAGCCCGTGCCGTCGTAAGGCCGCAGATTCGGGTCCTGTTTGCAGGCGTCGGTGCAGGTGCCGCCCTGTTCGTGGCCACAGGTTTCGCAGAGCGTGATGTGGTTGTTACAGACCGGACTGGCGCAGTTAATCATGCGGCTGGTGGGTGTTCCACACCGATAACAAACCGATACTGTGACCGGATTGACATGGTTGACCGGCACCGTTACCCGATTATCGAATACGTAGCACTCACCCTCAAAATCTTCGCCCCCGGCTTCCAGGCCGTACCTGATAATGCCGCCATGTAGCTGATACACGGTCGAAAACCCCTGCGATAGTAAATAAGCGGAGGCTTTTTCGCATTTTATGCCGCCCGTGCAATACGTAATGATTTTCTTGTCGCGCAGGTGTTCGATTTCGTGGAGATGGTCGGGCAGTTCGCGCAGATTTTCCATATCGAACGTAATGGCACCTTTGAACTTGCCAACGGTGTGTTCATAATTGGAGCGCATATCCACCAGCACCACATCGGGGTCATTTTTGAGTTGGCGGAAGTCGTCGGGTTCGAGGTGGATACCCGTTTGCCGAAGTGGATCGACGGGAAGTTCGGAATGAACTATCTCGGCCTTCACCCGCACGTGCAGTTTCTGGAATGTATGCCCGTCGACTTCGTCTACTTTAAAGTCAATCCTGGCAAAACGTGGGTCTTGCCGGAGAGTATCCATGTAGGCGTCGCAGTCGGCGGTCAGGCCTGACACCGTGCCGTTCAGGCCCTCGGGAGCTACAATAATGCGCCCCAGCAGGTTTAAGCGCAGGCATAGCAAGTGATGCGTTTCCCGATACTGCTCCGGGTTTTCAATGGGCGCATACATATAGTATAGCAGAGCGCGGTATGGTTTCATAGTAAAAAGCGAAAGAGCGAGAGACTGGGCTGGCGTTCCAGTGCAATAAACCTTGCTCCCTGAATGCTCATTCTCCAGTACAAAATTAAACGAAAACAGTCATTAGTCGATTGTCGTTAGTCAATAGTATCGGTTCGATAGAGCAATTAGTAACGACCTTTAAGAAGACTAACCACTATTGACTAACCACTTTTTTCATGCACATCGCGATTACAGGAAATATTGGGGCTGGCAAAACAACGCTGGCCGAGTTGCTGGCCGCTCACTATGGCTGGGAGGTTTTATATGAAGCTGTTGATGGAAATCCGTATCTGGCTGATTTCTATGAGGATATGCCACGCTGGTCGTTCAATCTGCAAATCTATTTTCTCAACAGCCGCTTCGCACAGATGAAGAAAATCATTGCGGCTCAGGCTGAAGCGGCAGCCCACAGCCGTCTGCGGACGATGGTGCAGGACCGGACCATCTACGAAGATGCCGCTATTTTTGCCCGCAATCTGTATGAAAGTGGCAACATGGCCGCGCGGGATTACGAAACCTACCGTGAGTTGTTCAGGAACATGATGAGCTTGGTTCGCCCACCCGACCTGATGATTTACCTCCGCGCCGACCTGCCCAAACTCCGCACACAGATTCAAAAACGGGGGCGCTCCTTTGAGCAATCCATCGCTGATGAATACCTGACCAGCCTGAACCGGCTTTACGAAGAATTTGTCGCTTCGTATGACCTCGGCCCGCTGCTGATTCTGGACGTTAACAGACTGGATTACGCCCATCTGCCAGCCGATTTTGATGCCGTTGTTCGACTGCTGAACGAGCGGATTGGGCGTGCCATTAGCGGGAATGAACCTCTTCAGCCGGACGATTCTAACCGCTTTGTGTAGTGGTTAATGGCTTGCCCCGGATTTACGGCGCAGACAAGCCGTGTGAATGGGCTATACTCAGACTAATTTCCACTGCTCTCTTAATTTCTGCGCCAATTGACCTAAATGGTCGAAGGACAGGGGTTTGGTTAAAAACTGATTTGCCCCCAGCGCTAAAGCCCGTTTACGCTCATTTTCGGCGGATGACGTTGTCAGCATAACAACCGGTACATGGGCATAGGCAGGTATGTTACGCAACTCTTTCAACGTCTCGAATCCATTTTTAATGGGCATGTTGATGTCTAACAGAATCAAATGAGGTAACTCCGCACATTCAGCCAGTTTATGCAATAGTTCGGCGCCATCGTTGAGAGTCAACACACTGACAGGAGGTTTCCCATTCTCGAATGCAGAGCGGATGAGCAACTGGTCGTCCTCGTCGTCGTCAACGACCCACACGGTAGATGTACACATTCTGGTTAAGCTGGTGGGTGAACTTGCAAAAATGACCTAAAGAACATGAAGCAATAATAGATGTTTATCTTTTGTTAAACAAGACCTTACGTTTCTGTTGGTGGCGTAACCAGCTAATAGGTAGCTTAAACTATAGTTGGCCAGGTAGGTTATCTATCAATCGGGGTCCTCATTTACCTTGACGGGCTTAAGGGTTGCCTAAACGGATTATTCAACGATTTATGAGCTTTACTATACTCGTGGTTGACGATGACGACGACGATTTGGTCCTGTTGGCCAATCACATCAAGCAATGCCACCAACATGTTTCCTTAACTTTTGCGCTGAATGGCGTAGAAGCGACGCAGAAACTGGTGGATGGATTGCAGCCAAACCTGATTATGGCCGATGCTCAGATGCCCATCATGAATGGATACGAATTAGTCGTTTGGCTGATGAATTCCCAGGCCTGGCGGCATATACCCATTGTGATTTGGACGGGAGCCATATCGGAGAGTGAGGTCACACGCTATTACCAGGCGGGAGCCAATTCGTTGATGCTGAAACAGGATGCTTTTCAGGATTTGGAAGCCTTCTGCCACCATTGGTTTAAACTGGTTCAACTGCCTCATTTTGTGGCAGAAAATCAAGCCTAAACCGGCCACCAATGCCATTTATTCAGTAGTAAGCAAAGGGCGCTGGTGGTTTAAATAATAAGCACTTTTGTGCGGAAAGTTGCCATTTTTTTGTTCTATAAGTAGACTACAATCAACTCATTTTACATACAAAATGGAGTCAATAAACATAACTCAATCAGCCCTTTCTACTGCTCATTCCAGGCCCGCCAGAGCGACCCGTCGTAAGCCAGACGGTGCCACTACGGCTGCTACCCTGATCCAAATGGCCAGCGAAATTCTGTCGGCTTCGCCCACGCTTAGACATAAACTTAATATAACCCTGATGGATCTGGCTGCGGCTGATAAGGTCCGTAAGGAGTTAACCAAAAAAAACAGCGTGTTGCGCTAAGGCAGTTTAGCCCGAAAGGATAAAGACCCTACCATAACTGGTGGGGTTTATTGTTTTACCCGCTTAATCAATCCACTTGTTTGCTCTCCTCTGAATCGGTAACTTGCTGTGGTTGCCCTACTGGTGAGCACTAAAACGTCTGGTCATAAACAGATCAGATGAGCGGCAACTTAACAACTACATATACAACCTCCATGAAAAAATTTGACTTACAACCCGGCGATACAGTCCAGCTAAAATCAGGCGGGCCAGTAATGACCGTTATTCAGTATGTTAATGAGATCGACAATTTCCTCTGCCAGTGGTTTGTTGGTGGCAAACTCGAGAAAGAGCAGTTTCCGGCTCCGGTGCTGGTTAAAACCCAAATAGGGGGAAATCTGGGCTTATAGCGTAAAGGCCAGTGTTGTCGAAGAACAATACCCCATTTTTCATTCGGCAGCAAACCGTATCTCACGCTGAAAGAGCACTCTTCTGCATCAGGCGATGGGCTTTACTGTGCGAGGCATACGTTAACCCATCAGATTACGCATTACGGAGAATTGGTTCGGGCCTACGATGCGTTCAGTGAAACCTATAATAAAGACGACCCCAAGAAACTGAGTTTTCAAAAAATGCCGTATTGGTTGCCTACATGCTGCGCGAGAAACGGAGCGCCCTGGTTAACTTTTTAAATTCTATTTAGCAACCGGAGGAGGATTGACCTACCCCAGTCTACCACACGCCAACAGTGGACTTGCTGCATTAAAGGCGCCCCATGTAATTTTTCCTTTGAGAGCAGCCTTGCCGGTGCTGCAACTGTTACCGGATGCCGTGCCGCTCCCGATACGTACTGGGTGAGGTACCAAGTTTTTGTTGAAACAGTCGGTTAAGCGTGCTGCTATTCTCAAAACCCGTTCGCAGCGCAATCTGCCCGATGGCATGATCAGTCGAAAGAAGTAGCTGACAGACGTGCGTGAGCCGTACCTTATTGAGGTAATCGACAAACGTCAGGCCAATGTGTTGTTTGAACCAGCGGCAAAAGGCATTGGGCGAAAAATGGCAGATAGCCGCCATCTCATGGAGCGGAATCGTTCGCCCATACTGGGCATTGATGTGATCGATGGCCGTTCTGATGCGCGTGGTCGTATCGGAAAGTACCGCGTGACGTTGGTAGGATTGCGTTAAAATAGGCTCCCGCTTGGGGGTTTTCCGAATCAGGTCGAGAAGTTCCAGAAGCGTAACAAGGCCGTTTATGCCCGTTGCCAATACGGTTGCCCGGAGTTTTTCGGCGACCTCCTCATCCGGATTCGGAAAAGCAATTCCCCGATTGGCCTGCTCAAACAGAATCCGCAACGGGGCGCACTCGGCAAACGAATCGAAGAGGTCGCCCGTAAACTGAATACACAGAGCCTCGACCATCGGTGCCGCTTCGGTTTCATAGGACACAAACGTGTGGGGCAGGTTCTTGCCCATCAGAAAGAGGTCCCCTTCGTTGTAGAGCGCGATGTCGTCGCCAATGAACCGCATGCCCCGACCCTTGGTAAATAACACTAATTCAAGTTCGGGATGGTAGTGCCAATGCGACCGAAAGGCGGGCTGATGGAGTCGGAATGCTTTGAAAGACGCATCGGGTAGGTTGCTGATCCCCCGTTCGAGTTCTGGTTTCATTGCCTAAATTACCTTAATTAAGCGTAAATGTTGATCATATTGGTAAAATACGAATAATATCTGAATAAATAGGCAAAACACGGGTCTGCTTTTTCTGTTGAATTTTGCAGGAGCGTCGAACAAATCATTTTCACCCATTCATTCGCCATGAACCCGTTAGACATCCCCTACCAACTTAGCCTGGAGCAGGTTGAGTTTTACCAGAAAAATCGGTTCATCAAACTCAAAAACGTGTTCGATGCCGAGACCATTGCTTACTACAACGACCACATTACCAGGCAGGTGGAAAAACTAACTACCGTTACGACCAAACTCGAAGAGCGCGACACCTACGGCAAAGCCTTTCTCCAACTGTTTAACCTCTGGCGCGAAAACGACAATATTAAAACGTTTGTGTTCAGCAAGCGGCTCGCCAAAATTGCCGCCGACCTCATGCAGGTTGATGGCGTGCGGATGTACCACGATCAGGCTCTGTTTAAGGAAGGTGGTGGCGGCATCACACCCTGGCACGCCGACCAGTATTATTGGCCCCTGAGCAACGACAAAACCATTACGGCCTGGATTCCGCTGCAGGCAACGCCCCTGCCGCTCGGCCCGCTGGAATTTGGCGCGGGTAGTCACCGGATTGTGGATGGGCGGGAACTCAAGATCGGCGACGACAGCGAAAAGCGCATCGCCGAAAAATTACGGGTCACTGATTTTGAGCACGTGATCGAACCCTTCGACCTGGGCGAGGTAAGTTTTCATTCGGGTTGGATTTTTCACCGGGCCGGGGCCAATGTAACCGATCAGATGCGGAAGGTGATGACGGTGATCTACATGGACAAAAACATGAGACTCCAACAGCCCACCAACAAAAACCAGGAAAACGACTGGCACGCCTGGTGTCCGGGAGCGACAGTCGGCAACGTAATCGACACGGAACTAAATCCGGTACTTTACTAAAACCAGACCATGAAAATTTGTGTGTATTGCGCGTCGAGTGCGCTGGTCGATGCCGTTTATTTCGATGCCACCGAAAGACTGGCAAAAGCATTTGTAGCCGCCGGCGTAGCCGTTGTGTATGGCGGTGGTGGCATTGGCCTCATGGGCAAACTTGCCGATACGATTATTGACAATGGCGGCAAAATAAAAGGGATTATGCCCCAATTCATGAATGAAGTTGAGTGGGCGCATAAAGGGGTAACGGACTTTGAGTTTACCACTACTATGCACGAGCGGAAAACCCGTTTTCTGGCCGATATAGACGGACTTGTAACGCTGCCGGGCGGTAGTGGCACTCTCGAAGAATTACTGGAAGCCATTACTCTAAAGCGGCTGGGGCAGTTTACAAAGCCGATCATTATTCTGAATACCAATGAGTTTTATGATCCGTTGAAACAGATGCTCGACAGGTGTATAACGGAAAAGTTTATGCATGAAAAACATCGGCAAATGTGGACATTCGTTGACGAGCCGGAAGAGGTTATAACGGCTATTCATAACGCCGAAGCATGGGACGAAGGAGCCATTAAGTTTGCTACGAATAAATAATTGTCTTTATTACTGATAAAATTCACAATGAAAAAATGTGTTTTCCTTGCTATTTTCAGTATAGCAAGTCTTACTGCCTGGGGCCAAAAAAGGATGCCCAACTTCCTAAAAGGCGAAGTTATTTATCATGTTTCGCAACGGAGTTTTTACGATAGCAACGGCGATTTGCACGGTGATTTAAACGGATTACGCCAAAAATTAGATTACCTGCAGGACCTGGGAATCACGTCCATTCTATTGTTACCCCTATACGATGCCGATTGTTACCACAACTATTTTGCCAACGATTTCGCCAAAATAGATGCTGAGTTTGGGACTATGGAAGACTATATCGCGCTCGTGAAAGATGTTCACCGGCGCGGGATGAAGATTTACTTAGACATGGAAACCCAGTATGTTACATCCAAACATCTGTGGTGGAAAGATGCCGTTGGCAACCCTCAGTCAGCCTATAGCGACTACATTTTGTTTGACGACGCGGCCCATACTGTACCGGCAACGATGGTGTTCAACTTGCGGGAACTACGGAGCTACGATGGGTCAGTAATCAAGGTAACAACGGTCAATCTGAAAAACCAGAAAGTGCTGAACTACAACGTCGGCTTGTTTTCTTATTTCCTTGACCCCAACAAAGATGGGAAATTCGATGATGGCGCTGACGGGTTTCGGCTGGATCATGCGATGGATAATTTAGACGAAAAGCCAGCCCTGACCAATCTTTTTGAGGTGTTCTGGAAGCCTCTGCTTACCCGGTTGAAACAGGTAAATCCGGCCCTGGCGATTGTGGCCGAACAGGCCAACTGGAAGGAGTATGGTTTCGATTATTTTGAAAAAACAGGCGTTGACCGCATGTTTGGGTTTGGCTTGCAGGAAGCCATTTTGTCGTTCGATAAACAGCTATTGATTCATAAAGCAGACACTGTTTTACGGTTGCGCCCACCCGGAAAAGACCAGCTTGTTTTTCTCGAAAATCACGATCTGGACCGATTTGCAACGTTGGAAACGAATAGCCAAAAACAAAAAGTAGCGGCTGCCCTACAGTTATTTATTGGGGGTATTCCGTCGATTTATTACGGGCAGGAACTGGGGATGAAAGGTAAACTTGGCGCGTTTGGCAATACCGATGGTAACGATATTCCGCGCCGTGAAGCCTTCGAGTGGTATCGCTCCGGCAAAGGAAATGGAATGGCGGTCTGGTATAAAAATACGGGCGAGTGGTGGACCCAATCGAACGGAAAGCCTAATGACGGCATCTCGGTAGAGGAGCAAAAAAATGACCCCAATTCGCTGTTCAATTACTACAAAAAACTGATTGCGATAAAGCAGCGTAGCCCGGCACTCGCAAACGGGCGCTACGAGAATGCTGAAAACGACAATAAAAACGTCTATAGCTTCCGTAGAGTCAATGGCACGGAGAAGGTGCTGGTCGTCGTAAACCTGTCTGATCAGGTGCAAAAAGCAACGGTCTCAACCAGAATCAAACGCCACCAAAACTTGCTGGGTAAACCTAAACGGAGTGGGCAAGCCATTGAATTAAACCCCTATGAAGTAGTTGTTTGGGTGGTAAATTAAATTGCGGGGAGATCGACGTGTCCAGTTAGTGTTCTGATTTTCACAGATTTATAATTCAGGCAGGCTATGAATCGGTGCGAACTTACTTTCTGGTGCTGGCTGGTCGCGTTGGCGGCTACGGCGCAGGTACGTATCGTGATCGTAAAACACCCGCCCTTACTGATTCCCGACGCGCCCCTGTACTTAGCGGGCACGCTCAACAACTGGAATCCTGGCGACCCAGCCTACAAATTTTCACCAGATACAGCGGGTGTGTATACCTTATTTCTCCCTAAAGCACCTACCCGATTTGCCTATAAAATCACCCAGGGAAACTGGACATTGGTGGAAGGCGACGCAGCCGGCAACAATCTGGCCGACCGTACCTATAACCGCCGGAAAGAAGCTGACCCTAACCGAGTTGAGGTACGAATTGCCGGATGGGAAAAGCGGATTCGGTATGAGTTCATCATCCGGCAAATACCCGATAATACCCCCCAGGATGCTACGCTGTACATTGCCGGGAATTTCAACAACTGGAACCCCGCCGACCCTTTTCATAAGCTAACGCGCTCGGCCGATGGCACCTGGCGCGTAACGATTTACACCGAACTGTCCCGCATTGAATACAAGTTTACGCGGGGTGCCTGGCAATCAGTGGAGAGCCGGGAAACGGGTAAGGCGTGCCCCAACCGAATTATTTTTCGCAATTCGGGCGTAAATACCAAAGGTGTTGAGACAAAGATTGATGGGTGGGAAGACCTGACCGGCACATTTCATTTTTTCCTGCTTTATGATCTGTTACTCCTCTTCTCCGCTTTTCAGGGGCTGTTGCTCATTGTAGCCATCCCAACTATTCAGAACTATAATCGCCCAGCCAATCGCTGGTTAGTAGGCTCTATTGCCCTGGCGTCGGTGGTGTTATTGATTCAGGTGTTGAGCGACTACCGCGAAGTGGCTCAAACGTTTACCAAGTTGTTACTCTTACCCGATTTTATGCTGTTTCTGTATGCGCCATTATTTTATTTCTACCTCCAGAAATTACTGTTCAATGTCAAAAGCGTTTCGTCGCGCTGGCTGTATCACTTCACGCCCACCATTGCCTTGTTTTTAGTTTATCTGCCTTATTTTCTGATGAATGGGCAGGCGTTTCAGTATAAGATAATTGGTCAGGACTGGCTGTTGCAAGCTGTTTTTCTGGTTGTGGGAGTGCTGGCCTGGGGCTGGAATGTCTACTACTGGCTACTATTTCGGCGGGCTATCCGGTTTTACCGCGAACAGTATAAAACGCATTATTCGTATGAACAGAACCTACAGTATCTGAATACGGTACTGCTAATTCAGGTAGCCTGCCTGAGTTTGTGGCTGTTTATGTTTGTGTTGCTGGGGCTGGGGCAAGTCGTTAACGTAGATGTCGCTCCCATTGTGGAGCGCATCATTGACGGAATCTGGCTGGTATTTTCACTCATTACCTACTTTGTCGGGTATTTTGCCATTCATCAGCCCGAAACGTTTAAGGTTGCTCCGCAGACATTCTCCATTTTCGATGATGTGCTGGAGGTTCCCGCCCAGGCCGCTCTTCTGACTCCCCTTCGCGTAACTCCCGACCAGGATGAGAGTCTACCCCCATTGAAAGAAAAAATTGAGCACTACCTGCTAAAGCATAAGCCCTATACCAACCCGCAGTTAAGCCTGAGCGAACTGGCCACCAGGCTCAAAATGACCCCGCATATGCTCTCGCGGGTGATTAACGATGGATTTGGGAAAAACTTCTTCGACTTCATCAATACCTACCGCATCGAGGAGTTTAAACGACGGGCTGAAGCCCCGCACTACAAACACTTTACCCTGCTGGGCATTGCCTATGAAGTGGGCTTCAACTCGAAGTCGGCATTTAACCGTTCATTCAAAAAAATTACCAGCCAAACCCCCCGCGAATATTTCAAACTGGTGCAGAAACCCGCCGAGTAGCGGACAAATACGTCCCACTTTCTCAGGATGCGCTTTTGCACGAGGGGTAATCAATTAATTAACAGCGTATTATAAGGAATTATTGAAAAGTTAGTGCTGCTATAAAGTGGGACGACTATTCGTATGGATACGGATACTTTTACAAGCGTAAATTAACCTTTACGGGGGTTGAATCCCGATTCGGTATAAACCTGTTTTGAACCTTATCCGGGCATAAACGCTATTTTCTCGTAGCGTTTATGCTCCTGTTGACCGGAGTGCATGCCCCTATTTAACGGCTTCGACCATGAAAACAATAGCCCTGTTTAGTCTCTTGTGCCTGACGGCCTTCGTCCCTCTGTTTGCTCAGCGGATAGAACCGCTCAACTGGTGGGTAGGCATGAAAAACCCAAATCTCCAGTTATTAATAAACGCGGAGGCCATCGGCGAAACAACCCCGCATATCTCGTATCCGGGCGTAACGATAAAAAAAATCACGAAGGCCGACAGCAAAAATTACCTGTTTGTCGATTTGATCATTGCCAAATCGGCCCGGCCCGGCACGTTCCCCATTCAGTTCAGGAAAGGGGCTGCCGTTGTTCTCACCGCCAACTATTCGTTACTCGCCCGTCAACAGAGTGCCACGCAGTTTAAAGGCTTTACCCCGGCTGATGTCATTTATTTGCTCGTACCCGACCGCTTTGCCAATGGCGACCCAACGAACGATGTGGTGGCAGGTATGAATGAGGCCACCACCAACCGGAGTGTTGACAGTGGCCGTCATGGCGGTGATTTACGCGGCATCATTGACCACCTCGACTACATTGCCGACATGGGCTATACGGCCATCTGGCCAACGCCCCTGCTCGAAAACAACATGGCCGCCTATTCCTATCATGGTTATTCAATTACGAATCACTACCGGGTTGACCCGCGTTTTGGCACCCTCGACGACTATAAAGAACTGGCTACCAAAGCGAAGCAGAAAGGATTGAAACTGATTTACGATGAGGTCCTGAACCACATTGGCGTGGGCTACTGGTGGATGAATGATTTACCGTTTAAGAACTGGCTGAACTACCCTGACACGCTGACCCTGACCAACCACCGCCGAACCGTGAACCACGATGCCTACGCATCGGCTTACGACCAAAACCTGATGGCCAACGGCTGGTTCGACCGGACGATGCCCGACATGAACGCCCGGAATGAGTTCATGGCGAATTACCTGATTCAGAATACCCTCTGGTGGATTGAAACCCTCCAGTTGGGTGGCGTTCGGCAGGATACGTATGGATATTCGGATAAGGCGTTTCTGACCCGGTGGAGTTGCCAGATTATGAACGAGTACCCGAATTTCAGTCTGGTAGGCGAAGAATGGAGCGTCAATCCGCTAATCACCTCATACTGGCAGCGAGGCAAACAAAACCGCGATGATTACCAAAGCTGCCTGACCACCATCATGGATTTTCCGATTCAGGAAGCCTTAGTACAAGCCCTGACTGAGCCGGAAGTCTGGGGTAAGGGACTACCAAAGTTGTACGAAGCGTTAGCCAACGATTTTGTCTATGCCGATCCCAACAATATGCTGGTGTTGGGTGATAATCACGACATGGACCGGCTGTTTACCCAACTCAACAACGATGTTGCGCTAACGAAAATGGCCTTAACATATTTGCTGACCATTCGGGGCATTCCGCAACTTTACTATGGCACCGAAACCCTGATGGAAAACACAGGTCACCATAAAGTCGATGGGCTGATCCGATCCGACTTTCCCGGTGGCTGGCCAGGCGATACCGTCAATGCGTTTACGGGGCAGGGCCTAACGCCCGACCAGCAAGTCATGCTGACGTACACCAAACACTTGCTGAACTGGCGAAAAAATAACCCGGTGATTGCCACCGGGAACGTCAAACATTTTTCGCCCTTCGACGGGGTTTATGTGTATTTTCGGTACACAACCGACAAGACTGTGATGGTGGTGATGAACAAAAAAACGACCGATGTGGCGGTGGATACGAAGCGGTTTGCGGAGATGCTGAACGGGAAAACAGTGGCGAAATCAATACTGACCAAGCAAGCTATCAGGCTGGTCGATAAACTCCCAATACCCGCTAAAACAGCTCTTATTTTTGAAATAGAGTAAGCCAGCCTACCCCTGTCGAGATGAAAGCTATCCTCGTTGTCTGTTTCGCCTTATTCACCCACCTGGTTCATGCCCACCTGCCACCCGGAAACTCTATTTCAACTACGGCAACCAAACAGGCGATTCGGTTTATAAGTCCTGCCAAACTGCCATCGATAAGCTGATGAATCAGAAAGGATATACGAGTAGTTTCGGGCAAACCCGCTTTTTTTCCGGCGAAAGCCATTCCGAACAATCCTGGCGTAAGCGATTAGCTATGCCGGTCGAGTTTCTTTTAAACAGGACTTACGCAAAATTACCCCCCAACCCCCTGATGGGGGCTTTGCTCGTGCTCGAATTAAGTCCCCTTTAGGGGATTTAGGGGTTGTTGCGTAAGTCCTGTTAAAATAGAACGCGGATTTCTATGGTGTTTATGATCAATTAAGATTTTGTTTGATAACCCGTTAAATCATAATTATCATAAAAATCCGCGTTCTATGATTTAACTAAATGCTCCAAACCTCTTTCTGATGAAATTTCTACCATTTTTCTGCCTCGTTACCATTAGGTTACTTCTGCCTGTTAGCCTGACGGCTCAACACCACGCCGACCACACCACGCCACACACAGGCCGGGGATTAACCCTGCCCATCGTTACCGACATCGAACCCCAGCCGTTGCTGGCGCAGGCGATCCGGTTGCAGGAGGCCCTGTCTTTTCTGGGCAGTTCATTGTCCGAAGCCGACATAAAACGCCTGAAAGGACTCCAGCAAAAAACACCGAACACAGAAACAGTAACCCAGATTCAGTCCATCCTCGACCCGTATTGTCTGGCGATGGTGACGATCAACCCCGAAGCACGGGTGAAGGTAGTACGCGGTCCGGCCCCGGCGAACCTGATGCAGAGCGGCTGGACAAGTTTTTTAGTGAAAGTGCAGAACGAAGCTAACGTCACGGCGGAGTTGCAGGTCGAGAGCCCGAACGCTCAGTTTCCGTTTCAACGCTATGAGTGGAATCCCAAAGACCAGAAAGAAAAGTCCATTTCAGCCGGGCAGGTGGCCAATCGTTTTCTTGAACTACAACTCTACAAAAATCGCCCGTTGCTGGCCAACCTGTCGGGGTTGTTGCTCGAATATGCGGTTGTTCAGGTATACAGCAAAGACAAAGGGCAGCGCGAGGCCGAAATTGGCTTCAACATTGGCCAGGGCAGTCAGGATATTGGCTTCCGAAACGTTGTTCCGGTCCTGTTCTCGATAGCGCCAGCAGTGAAGGTTGTCCTGAAGGTAAACGACCACGACGGTATGCCCGCCATGGCTTCGTTTGTGATTTCGGACGGTATTCAGCGCACCTCGGCCAGCCCCTCCGGCAAAGCCGATTTCCGGTTGACAGGCTATTCACGGGAGTTCAACATCGACAACGCTTATCTGGAACAAAAAACATTGACGGGTATCTATCCACTGCCATCGCGCCGGGTGGCTGAGACGGATGAGTACCCCGATTTTTATTTCCACCCGCAGGTGTATCGGGCCGATGGCGAACACGTGTTTTTGCCGCCCGGCCACTACACCGTTACCTACAGCCGGGGGCCGGAATACCTGACCCAAACCAAACAAATCATCATTCCCGAAGGTATCGACTCCACCGCCGTCTCGTTTGACCTGAAACGCTGGATTCACCTCGCCAAATTAGGCTTCCACAGTGCCGATCACCATATTCATGCGGCAGGGTGCAGCCATTACGAGATGCCCCAGGAGGGCGTAAACCCCAAAGCCATGTGGCGGCAGATTCTGGGCGAAGACCTCAATATTGGCTCGTCCCTGGCGTGGGGACCAAGCTGGTATCACCAGAAAACGTTCTTTACAGGGAAAGACGAGCCATTTTCAACGCCTAAAAACCGGCTTCGTAATGATGTCGAAATATCGGGTTTCCCATCGAGCGACAACGGTCATTTGGTTTTGCTTCGACTGACAGAGGACGATTATCCCGGTACGAAAAAAATACAGGACTGGCCCAGTTGGACCCTGCCCATTATGAAATGGGCTAAAGCGCAGGGGGGCGCGGTGGGTTATGCCCATTCGGGTTGGGGACTGGAGCCGGTAGTGCCGACCAACGCGCTGCCCTTTTATGTGATGCCCAAAATGGACGGTATCGGGGCCAATGAGTTTGTCGTGACGGTGACCCAAAACGTGGTCGATTTTTACAGCGCGGGCGATACGCCCCCGTCCTGGGAACTCAACATGTGGTATCATAGCCTGAACAGTGGATTCCGGCCCCGGCTCAGTGGCGAAACCGATTTCCCCTGCATTTTCGATGAGCGCGTTGGCCTGGCCCGCAGCTATTTCCAGCCTGATGGCGAACTGAGTTACGACGGCTTTGTGGAAGCCATTAAAAAAGGCCGGGCGTATGTATCGGAAGGCCACGCACACCTGATGCATTTCGCGGTAAACGGCCTGGTCGTTGGTACGAAGGACAGTCAGCTATCCTACGTCCAGAAACAACCGCTGACCATAACGGCGACGGTATCGGCTTATTTGCCGGAGCACCAGGATGGATTTGGCGAAGCCATTGCCAACCGCGATCCCATCCAGCAACCCTACTGGCACATTGAGCGGGCCAGAATCGAAAAGTCCCGGCGGGTAGCCGTTGAACTGATTGTTAACGGCTACCCGGTTGACACGACCGTGATTGTAGCCGATGGAAAACTCCAGGACGTGCGGTTCAGGTATCCAATCACCCGGTCGGGTTGGGTAGCGTTGCGGGTGTATCCGGGGGCGCACACCAACCCCATTTTTGTTGAAATCGGCGGCAAGCCTATTCGGGAGCCGAAGAGCATTGCCTGGTGCCGCAAAGCGGTTGACCAATGCTGGGCCATGAAAGAGAAAAATATCAGAGCCGCCGAACGTCCAGCCGCCCAGGCTTCCTACGACGCTGCCCGGAAGGTTTATGATGGCTTGCTCCGGGAAGCAACTGTGAAAAAATGATCGGTAGCTGATGTGCCGCAAAAATCAAGCGCTTACAATTAATTGTAAGCGCTTGATTTTGAGTTTTTTATGTGACCACGGGGAGACTCGAACTCCCATGCCTTGCAGACAGTACTACCTAATTGATTTTACCTTGTCATTGTTTATTAACAATCTATATATCAGTAAGATATAAAAATTTAAATTATTGTCGTTTATTGTTGTTATAGCTTTACTTGTTATATTTGTGTAAACCAAAGAGTAAACCGACCAGCATTTTCATGCCTACCCCGACAACACCATCGTAACATCGGGTTACACTATGGCAAAGACAACCGATTACAAAGAAGGCAAAGCAACCGTTAAGGTTGTGTATTTTACTTCTAAGACATTGGCAGACGGTAGCCACCCATTTATGGTTCGCATTACCAAAGACAGGGTACGCAAATACATTGCCACCGGATTAAGCCTATTTCCAAAATATTGGAATGACAAATATACTGGCTATCGTGAAGCTATTCGGAAATCATACCCCGAACCTAACCGTAATAACCTCATCACATCTTTAGAAGGATGGGAACGAAAGTTTAGCGATTCAGCCGAAAAATTGGCCATTGCCGATGAGGTACACGACGCAAAGGCCGTGGCCAACGAAGCCAATGAGGGCCGTAAGCAAGCCAGACGCACAAAACTACTTGCTTATACTGATGAACTAACGGCGGGTATGAAAAGAGCCAGTCAGTTAGGCAATATGCTGATTTATCAATCATTAAAAAATCAACTTGCCGACTTCATCAGAACTGAATACAGTAACACAGACGACGTGCCATTTTCTGCCGTTACCGTAAAGTTTTGTAATGATTTTGAAGTCTATATGAGAGAGAAGGGTAACGCTGATACTACGTTACACAATCGGTTCAGAACGTTGCGGGCGGTACTCAACAAAGCTATTTCAGAAGGAGCCGCCAGCCTGACGACCTATCCCTTTGCCCGCACAATAAGCGATAAACATAAATTCAGTGTAAGCAAATTTAACACTACAACCCAAAAGAGAGCTATAAACCGGGACGACGTTCGTAAAGTTGAAACGTTCGTGCCAGTAGGCACGGCCATCGGACAATGGGCGGGCGTAAAGAACGCCGCCGAAATCGAAGGATTACAACTGGCAAAGAATGTGTTTCTATTCAGTTTCTACTTAGGCGGTATAAACTTTGTTGACCTGGTACAACTTCGTTGGCATAATCTTAGCACGGATGCAGACGGTAATAAGCGTCTTACTTACGTTCGACAAAAAACAGGCGGTAAGTTCTCCGTTCGGTTATTGGCCCCGGTTGTTGGGATTATTGAGCAATACCGGCCTTTCACTCATACCAGCCCTGATAGCTACATTTTTCCTGTACTTAATACCAAGATTCATCTTACCCCGAAATCTATTACCAACCGGCTTAAAAAGATATTAGGACAGGTGAATGCTGATCTTAAATTGATTGGCAATCGGGCCGGGATAGATATGCCCCTAACTACCTACGTAGCCCGGCACTCATTCGCTACCAGTTTACGACGGGCGGGCGTCGCTATGGGCGTAATTTCAGCTTCTTTGGGCCACAAGACCGAAGCTGTTACCAACATTTATTTAGATTCATTCGCCAGCGAAACTGTAGATGCCGCATTTGATGCGCTACTTTGATATGCCTATTCCAACCGATAACATTCGCTATTTCTCTATTATTGAAGATTCCGTCATAAGGGGTAAAAATGTCTATATAGAAAATTATCCTGGGGATGCTGGAATAATCATGCCGAAACATGAAGCGGCTCTAAGTTGGTACGCAAAATATCATCCCAAACATTCTCCGAATGCAGTACGAGAGGCTTATCAATGGATGTTAGACGGATTTGAAAAAGAGGTTAGGACACGGGTGTTCGATTCTGACAGCAATCCGCAACGCATAAGCGTTTATCTAAGTGAATTATCCAGTTTCTTTAATAGTTACCAGCCACTTAAGGAGAAATATGATGAGTCTGTTAGTGAATTATACAAGGCGTCTGATGAAGATGATCACGTAACCAACTTTTATATAGCCGCTGTGGAGGGGGCGAGTGTGGTGCTTAGCATTGGATTAGAAATCGTAAATTATTGCAGCAAAAAACTACAGCCTACTTCTACCCTGCCTACCTCAACATTAGCGACTAACGATGAGCCTTTTAAGTTGTCACATCCTCAAATAGCGATTTTATACCATTATACGGGGCAGCCGATTACTCGAAATAATGCCGGTGAGATAGCCCAAAAATACGGACAAAATAGTGGCCAACGATTGGAAACAATTTACAAAGAGTTGACTTCTAAACTGCTTAGAACGGCTAAAGGAAAAAACCGCGTCAAGGATATTAAAGCCGTCTTGCCTTTACTGGCAGGGGAAGCTAAAGTAATGGCGGAGAAAGAGTTAAAAGACGCAATAGCCAATAATTTAAGATAGCTAACCGGTTGCAACCAGTTCCACCACATGTCCCTCCCGAACATTGCCAGCGAAATCAAACGCTAAACGGCAATGACCTACATAAATCCTTATGAGCTGATTGACCGCCGACTAACTGCAATCGAACAGCTCTTGCAGGAACTACGGCAACAAGGTAACAGCCAACAAATTCATGATCAGGTAGGCGGTATCGAGTTGGCCCGGCAAGTTACCCGTCTAAGTGCCGCCCGTATTTATACGCTTGTATCAAAGCGAGCTATACCTCACGCGAAGCGTGGTAATCGGCTTACTTTCAATCGCTTACAATTGTTGGGTTGGTTAGCGGAAGGTAATCGCACACCCATTGACGAAGCCAATTTACCGTTTGTCCCGACACTCCGAAAGGAGAATGGAGGAAAGCGGGCATGATACTTCATGATGTTGCTTTAGCCATTCGGGAAGTTGGTCAAATCTGGCTCATTGATTACACCGCTTACGGTACTATGTTTCGTGCCGATGTGGGTAAATCGACGGTTCGAGTCGTCGTACCAAAGCCTGGTAAGTCTGCCGCCGAAGTACCAGAAGAGCGAAACTCACCGCTACACATTGCCTGTACCATTGGCGAACTTCGCGATTTTCTGCACACCCTCAACAAATAAAAAGGCGTTCCCCCGAACGCCCTTAAATCACCGACAATATGAGTAATCCCCAGAACAAAGATACGAATATTCCGGCTCGATTCATTGACCCCCTTGGGGGGGTTTGGGTTGATACCAAAGCCCAACACAAAAAGCCCTGGATTTGGTACGTTGACAAAAACGCCGAGGCAACTAAAACTGACGACGGAATGCTACGGCGGTATAAAACCCCAGAAGAGGCAATTCGAGCATTTGTTAATTCGGACGCTGCAAAAGGGTTTACCCCGCCACTTTTCGATATGACCGATGAGGAAAAGGCGAATAGTGCTCACACTACTTTTGAAGAGAGAGAAGAGAAACCAAATCAATCCGAACGACAACAGCAGCCGGAAGAGAAAACGAAGGCTGCCATCGGAATAGACTATAGTGCTCTGTTAGCGGCAGCAATGGTTCTGCCTACAGATCATATACCGCAGCCCCCGGTTTGTCTGTCTATCGGCGTGGAGGATCAGCAAAGTATCGTCGGTACGCTGGGCAATATCTCCGCCGTGATGGGCAAGGCAAAAGCGAAAAAGACCTTTGCGGTTTCTTTCGCGGTAGCGGCAGCGGTAGCCTGTAAACTGATTTTGAATCGGATCACAGGTAGGTTGCCCCCCAAACAGCGAACCGTATTACTTTTTGATACCGAGCAGAGCCGATACCATGTACTTAGAGTTGTCCAGAGGATTTGTGCCCTTGCCGGTGTAGCAGAGCCGCCTAATTTGGTCGTCTATTCGTTACGCGCTTATTCTCCAGACGAACGTCTGGCCCTGATTGATTACGCGTTGAATCACACACCAGGTGTGGGTCTGGCCGTCATAGATGGAGTCCGAGATTTGCAGGACGACCCGATTTTAGATGCAAAGCAAAGTAATAAAATCATAACCTGCCTGCTGAAATGGACGACTGAATTAAATATTCATGCAATGGTCGTCCTTCATCTAAATAAAACTGATGGAAACGCACGGGGGCATATCGGATCAGAATTAAACAACAAGGCGGAAACGGTCATTACCGTCACTAAAGACCGAGATAACAAAGAGATATCTATTGTAGCCCCGGAATATTGTCGGGATAAAGACTTTGAGCCGTTCGCCTTTTCCGTTAATGAACAAGGGATTCCGTTCTTGGTGGAGGAGTGGCAAGCCGATCAACGAACCGCCAGCCGAAAGGAAACAAAAGCTGATGAGCCGCCAAAAGAACAACGCACCATCACACCCAGCCAGTTACCCGCCGTTACGCATGAGGTTATTTTACGGCGGGCGTTTGCTGATGTGATGCCAGGAAAATACGGCGTAACCTGTCACCGGATTAAAGCAGCCGCCGAATATTTCGGCCATAAATTCGGAGACAACAAGGCAAAGGAGTTCATGACTTATTATAAAGATGCAGGATGGGTGTTGGTTAATGGAACAACCTACACGCTTAATCTCCCCTCAGCCGATTCTCCCGATTTAGCTGCCGAGGAAGCTGGTTTAGTTTAACTGGTTTAACGCCCCTATATATATAGGGGCGTTAAACCAGTTAAACTGATTTAAACGGAACGTCTTAAACCAGTTTAAACCACTTGCTGACTTAAACCAATTGATAATGGAAAATCAGTCTTATCGCCCGAATTACTTTGACCTGTCAATCAGCTTTTTTGAGTATGACCGTAAACGCAATATGTTCGCTAATGTGCCTTCGCAGCAGACTACTTTACGGCGTATTGTATCAACCCGTTTTTACCAAGCACCTGTTGAGCAGATTCGTACTGAACGGGACAAAGCAAAACAGGATGAGCTCAAGAAACTTTTGCCTGCTTTTACGCCGGTTGCTTTGCTTAACCACCGCAAAAAAGACACCTCGTTTGAGGATAAAATAAAAGACCAGTGGCCAATGCTAATGGGCGATGTGGATAAGAAAGATAATCGCCACCGTGATATGGCCGAACTCAAAAGACATATCGCCAGCCTGCCCTATATCTTGCTTTGCGCCTATTCGGTTCGGGGGGGACTCTGGTTTGTGGTTCGATTGCCCGACCACCAGACACCTAAAACATTGGCGGCTCACTTTCGGTATTTGCAAAAATTGTTTATTGAACGATTTTTTATTCCACTCGACAATACTAAAGGTGGCAACCCTACCGATTTACGGTTTGTTTCCTACGACCCCACCCCATTTTTAAATGAAAATGCTTCTGTAATGTCAGGCGTTTATACTCCGCCCCCACCCAAGATAGAACCAGTCTATTACAACCGTTTTCGTAGCGAGAACGACAGCCAGTTATTGCCCCGCCTGGTCCGCTTCGCGCAGACCGCAGGGGAAGGGGGCCGACACGTTACCCTGTTAAGAGCCGCAAAGTTGGCGGGCGGATGGATAGCAGCGGGACGGATGGATGAGCAGACCGCTTTATATGCCCTGGAAACCGTAGCGAGTGAATGGCCGACCTTCAACAAATCACAGAAAACGATTCGGGACGGTCTACGTTACGGCCTACAGCAGCCAATCTACGAAGAGACTCCATACGAGCTGCCCCATCACGTACCTGATCCCGTCAAAGTTCGTCAACCGTATGTCCGCTCAGATGAATCAGTAATACCCCGACTCACTATTACTCAGCAGCGGCCTGTCGTGACCTGGAGCAGTTCGTTTATTGCCCCGCCCCTGGCCTGGTGTGCTGACAAAGTTTACCAATTCATTCACTGGGCAGTCATCCCTAACGGCTACGTTGAAGACAGTTGGCCACCACAAGAACCCATCCACCAAACAAACATAGACTACCGATGATTAAGGACCCTAAAGCCCCTACACTCATCTTACAGGGGACGCCATTAGCCGAATTTTGTTGGGCAGATTACACCCTTGCCCCTGCTTATCAGTGGCACGTTCGCCAGCAGGACACCCCGTTGCTGCCCGAACAGATTCTATTGCACTCACCTCTGCACTCTGACCCATTTGGCAAAGTCATGACAGCCAGCAAAGCCCGAAGTGGCCAGCGCGGTTGCCTATGGTGGGCCGAATGGGGACCAACCGGCTTACCCAGCGTTTACCACGCCTTTCAAACCGGAGCAGAGAGGACCAATTTGCTGGTCTTTCAGCAACTCCGAAAGGGGTACACGGAACCCTTCCGTTTAATGATGATGCCAGCCGAGAACCTGCCTAAACCATCAACTAAATATTGGCCATTGGTGTATGAATTACTCATGCAGCTACCCGCTATCCCCATTAGTATACGGTAAAAAGTAGCATAAACCTCGTAAAAATTAGTTTATCGGCATGTATTAGAAAGACACTCCCGTTCCCTGTTTTCTCCCCACTCTACCCCCTTCTAACAATCCTTTTAGCCACAGTTACGTTCTTATAAAGCATTTTAAACAATCAATACATTGGTTAAATTATTCCACGATTACAGGAAGGTTGTTGGTCCTATGCCCCCATTGCGGTCTGAAAACAAGCAATAGTTATAGGCATTCTACAATAAACACCGTACTATAGCGATTTGCATATAGTAATTAGTTGGTTAGAAAGGGGATGGTTTTTTGGCTTATATATATATCTAATTTACTATAGAAAAGGGTGAACCCGGTCTTTTTTTGCCTCTCCCGCCTGTTTGCTTTTTTGCTCAGGATTAGGGAACCTACTCCGTTTACAATAGCCCTTGCTCTGAAAGACTATCTGCCCGTCTGGTGTCGCGGTTACGGCGTTTTTCCCTCCTCCCCGGCTAGTAGAAGGATGCAGCCGTAAGGAATCTATTATAATGAATGTCTACTGGTGCATGGACGAAGTTTATGGTTTTATGAAGTTACTGGCCAGTGAGTGTTTAGAAAGGATATTAGCTTAAACCGGCTGTAGAAATCAGTAGGACTGGATGGGGGTTAGGTTATTCCAGGCTATCCTTCCCGTTTATACATCAAGAAAGAAACTGCAGTATTTCACAAGGGCCTTCAATGAGGTGCCATAGGCGGACGCATTATAGCAGAAATATTTGTGGGAGGGTTAGTAGAAAATAAAGATTTATTTCTCAACACCCCAGACTGACAATTGCGCTTCAGTGTTCAGGAAAGTTGTTCCTCAACTTAGGTTGATTTAAATCAGTATCCTTTTGTCAATACCACCAGTTCAGAAAAAACATTTAGAGTGTAAAAATCGTGAAAGGTAAAACTGAATGGTTTAATTGAACGCGAAAATGCCATTTTGAACAGCTTCTGTTCTACTCAGTCTCCGTTCATTTAAACGTCCGAATGCTTTTCAGACAAGACAAAGAAATGACGGAGTTGAAAAAACTCGAAGCCAGTTTGTAAGGATAATTTGCAGCGTTCAGAATAGAATGGTTTAAATTTCGTAGTTCGGGAAGCCGACAACTCCGAAACGGTAGACAGGATGATTAATTTGTAGTCAACTATCTGCGGGCTAATAGAAAGGGAAGGTGGCGAAGGATACACAACTAATGGCCACCCATGCCCCCGCCTATCAGGTGTTTAAGGATAATGAACAGGACCAAAAAGACAATACCGACCAGAACGTAAAATTTCAAAGATGTTTTGGGGTCAATTGCGCTGACCGGCACCTCCCTTTTTCGACCGATGTCATCCCATCGCCCAGAGTGGATTCTACCCCACGGCTTATATACGGATACGGTGGTAATCACCAGCAGTAATAAGAAAGCGGCACCTGCATCGGCGATAAGTTGCACCCGTAAATTGGGTAGCATGTTTGTTGAAAACGGAGTTTGGGCTGCAACACTGGCTATGTAGCTAATTGGCTTCATGTGAAGTAATAACAGGATGGTGGCCGCAAGGGTGAGTACGAGTTTGACGACTATCCAATAATGTTTGATTAACCCCCATCTCGTACCCAGAGCCTGAATAAGACCTGTCAGTAAGGAAGCCAGGCAAAAGGGAACGATGACGGACCAACCGCTCAACTCCATTGCCAGGTAAGCGGCACGAGCCATTTGGATGTCCTGATTCGTTAGACCAGTAATCGCCAGTGCTAAGAATACGGCGATGGCACCCAGCCAACCGATTGAAAACGTGATGTGCGAGGTGAGCACTACTTTGCTGAATCGGGGTGTTAATATCATGATTTAAAGTTGTTTAGAAGCTTAATCAAGGGTGTTGGGCGAAAACTGTTAAGTTCGGTTTTATTGGTTTCTCATGGTCAACCTGACGACTATAGTAGTTGACCTACGGCTATCAGTATAAATCAAAGTTTTAACGAGCGCAGGCGCAGGCTATTGGTCACCACAGATACTGAACTGAGTGCCATCGCAGCTCCGGCAATCATCGGGTTGAGTAAATATCCATTGATGGGATACAACAGTCCTGCGGCAATCGGAATACCGATCAGGTTGTAGATAAAGGCCCAGAACAGGTTCTGTCGGATGGTCTGCACGGTCTTTTTGGACAGTTGTAATGCCTTTGGCACACTGTTTAGGTCGGAGGTAATGAGCGTCATCTTGGCCACGTCCATCGCAATATCCGAACCCCGCCCCATTGCGATACTGACGTCGGCCTGGGCCAATGCCTGGGAGTCATTGATGCCATCGCCAATCATGGCCACAATCTTGCCCGTTGCCTGGAGTGCTTTAATAAATCCGGCTTTGTCGGCGGGTAAAGCCTCGGCCCGGTAATCATTTACCCCAACTGCCTGCGCTACGGCCCGTGCGGTCTGTTGGTTGTCACCCGTCATCATATACACGGCGATACCCCGTTTTTTAAGGGTCTGAATAGCTTCCCGTGAGGTTTGTTTCACTGGGTCAGCAATGGCCATCAACGCCAGAATCCGTTCGTTATCAGCAAAATAGACGACCGTTTTTGCTTCCTGCTGCCAGGTAGTTACCAGCCGCTGTTGGGCAAGATTAATCGAAATTCCCCGTTCTGTTAACAGCCTGGCGTTTCCCACAATATAAGTTTTGCTCCCGAGTTGGCCTGAAACACCACGCCCTGTCAAACTCTCGAATCCATCCAATACAACCGCGACGATGGACTCTCCGTTATTGCCAGGAACTTTCAGTCGCTCGACTACGGCATCGGCCAGCGGGTGCTCAGATTGAGCTTCCAGTGCATATAACAGGGGCTGGAGTAAGAAAACTTCCGGTTCGGGTACTTGCCAGGTCAGATCAGTAACCGTTGGTTTGCCCTCGGTAATGGTGCCGGTTTTATCTAGTACAACCGCATTTACCTTGTAGCCCAACTCCAGACTTTCGGCATCTTTAATCAGAATATTGTTATCGGCTCCTTTGCCCACCCCGACCATGATGGCCGTTGGGGTAGCTAAGCCCAACGCACAGGGGCAGGCAATAACCAACACCGTTACTGAAGTCAGTAGGGCATGAGTGAACGCATTTTCACCACCCAAAAGCATCCAGACCGCAAACGTCAGTAGGGCAATACCAATGACAACGGGGACGAAAATGCCGGCGATCTTATCGACCAGTTTCTGCACCGGGGCTTTACTGCCCTGCGCTTCCTGCACCATGCGGATAATTTGGGCCAGAATGGTATCGCCCCCCACTTTCTGCGCTGTAAAGCGGAAAGACCCTTTCTGATTAATGGTTCCGGCAAATACAGTATCCCCTTTCCGTTTTTCAATGGGCACCGGCTCACCCGAAATCATACTTTCGTCTACGAACGAAGAACCCGATTCAACCAGCCCATCCACGGGAATCTTTTCGCCGGGCCTTACGACAATTACGTCTCCAACCTTTACCTGAGCCACAGGGAGTTCATGCTCCATTCCGTTGTTGATGATTCGAATGGTTTTCGGTTGCAGACCCAGTAATTTCTTTAGGGCTGAAGAGGTGTTCGATTTCGCCCGTTCTTCGAGCAATTTCCCCAGGGATATAAAGGCAATGACGACGGCGGCTGCTTCAAAATAAACGTGTGGGTGTACTCCCCGGCTATGCCAAAAGTTTGGGTTGAGCGTATTGAATGTACTAAATAAAAAGGCTATGCCCGTACTCAGAGCTACCAGCGTATCCATATTGGCTTTGCCGTGGCGTGCCTGCTTCCAGGCATTGATAAAATAAGACCGACCCAGCCAGAATACGACTGGAGCCGACAGGAACATCATGATATAGTTGCTATAGGGCACCGCACCGACGGACCGTTCCATAAAGAACATACCAATCAGGACAACCGGTACAGACAGGATAGCGGCCCATATCGTTCGCTTCTTAAGCGATTCATAATTCCGGCGCTGGACTTCCTGTTGAACCTGCTGGGGGTCTTCTACATCCACTACTAAATCGTAGCCAATTGATTGCAGTACTTGCTGCATCTTCGATGGCGTGATGGTCGTTGGGTCGTATTCAACCGTAGCGGATTGATTGGCATAATTAACAGTCGCGCTTCGAACGCCGGGCGTATTGGTGAGCATGGATTCAACGCTGACCGCGCAGGCCGCACAGGTCATTTCCAGCACTGGAAAAGTTTGTTTTTTGTCGACAGAGACGAGCCGCTCTTTAACAGATGGACGGTTCGTGAGGTGGGCTTGGGTTTCCATAACTGAACGAAGTAATCGTACAGCAAAGGTCGACAACCTACCTGCGCCGGGCGTTATATAATCCCCGAACAGGTTTGTAAGATTATTGAGTAGTCTGCTGGAGTGTCAGCTTCTTGCGCCGGATGGTGCGGAAATAAGCTGGTGACAGGCCCGTCAGGCGTTTGAATTGGTTCGACAGGTGGGGCGCACTGCTGAAACCCGTTTGATAGGCAATGTCGGCAAGTGGCAAATCGGTGTAAACCAGTAATTCACGAACTTTATCCAATCGTCGATTAATAATGTATTTTTCGAGGGTAATCCCTTCCTGCGCCGAAAACAACGCACTTAGTGCGTCATAATCCATTGGTATTTGTTGGGTGATTAATTCAGAAAACCGGATTTTTCGGTCGCCCAAGTCGTTTTGACACAGTAGTTTCTCCACTACCTCTTTTACCTGTTGAACGGTAGCGGCCTTGACATCCGTCAGGAGCGAAAAACCCTGATGCTCCAGAACTGACCGAACGCTTTTCAGTTGTTCAGCCGAGACCGGACCGCGCACCTTTACTTCGCCCAGCCGCACATCGGTTACTATCAACCCCTGTGCTTCTATTTCTGCTCGTACTACGTCGATGCACCGGGCGCAAACCATACCCCGGACTCGTAAATGAAGGATGTCGGTCGCCTTTGTTACTCTTGTCATGTTCTGCCTTCGCCTTTATAATCTTCCCCTCGAATTTGTACTTATCTGGTTTGGAATTTACTTAACCAGGAAACACCTGATCTGGTAACGAACAAAGCTACCGTTCGTTTTGGCTAACTCACTTGCAAAATTCGGGCAAAGGGTTATAGAATTTCCAATGCATGCTCTCTTTTTAATTCAACTGTGTTACTCATTGTACAGAGTAGCAGCATCAAGCGCTCAATCGCCCTATGGCTCTACTATCTTCAATGACTTAACACCATGACGCATCAACATCGTTTTATCCTACACGGGCTAACGACCCTCGAACAGGCTGAGTCTATACGAAAAGTTTTAATGGCCCAGCCGGGCACCCTTGACGCTCAGGTAACGGTTGACCCACCTGAAGTGATGCTTACGGTAGATGAGCAGCCGTCTGTAGCCCAGGTGCAACGGGTGGTTTCGTCGATTGGTGCGTTTCACGTCATGGATAGGCAAACGGGTTCACACGATTCCCATAGCCCTACTCATTCGCTTAAAGAAGAGACAATTCCCATTGATGAACAGTCAAGTAACCACCCCATGAGCACCTTACCGGCTCCTGAACCCACCCGCGAAGCTATATCCCCCGCTGAACAGCAGGCTCTCCAACATATTGGTCACGACGAACATAGCGGCCCGGATAGCCCTACGGAACAACACGCCCATACCGGTATGAACCATCAGTCAAAGAACCATGCTGGCACGGATCATAGCCAGATGGACCATTCCAACATGCGTCACAGTCAGATGGGGCACGGAGGTGGACACGACCACGGAGCTATGATTGCCGATTTTCTGCGCCGGTTCTGGATCTGCCTGGCTTTATCCGTTCCCGTTGTGGCCATGTCGATGATGGCACAGGAGTTGGTCGGTTATCACCTTAACTTCCCTTTCCAAAATGTGATAATCCTGGTCCTGTCCACGGTTATTTATGTCTATGGGGGCTGGCCGTTTCTAACGGGGATGGTGGGTGAACTGCGGACACGGCAAGTAGGCCAATCCAGGCTGGGCATGATGACCTTAGTCGCTGTGGCCATTACGACCGCCTATGTCTATAGCCTAGTCGTGTCAGTCGGCTGGCTGCGGGGCATGGACTTCTTTTTTGAACTGGCCACTCTGATTGATATCATGCTGCTGGGGCACTATGTGGAAATGAAATCGGTGGCAGGGACGTCCCGCTCGTTAGAATTAATCGTGCAAATGCTGCCCTCCGATGCTCATAAAGTAGACGGGGACAAAATCAACGACGTAAAAGTCAATACACTGGCCATCGGCGATGTTGTGCTGGTACGCCCTGGTGAGCGCATCCCGACTGACGGAGAAGTAGCCGATGGAGACAGCGCCGTCAACGAAAGTATGCTGACCGGCGAAAGTGTACCGGCTCAGAAAATGATGGGCGATTCGGTCATCGCCGGGGCGGTCAACGGCGAAGGTTCGCTCAAGATTAAGGTGATGCATAAGGGTGAAGACAGTTACCTCAATAAAGTGGTTAAAATGGTCGAGGAGGCCCAGAATGCCAAGTCACAAACCCAAACCCTGGCTGACCGCGCTGCCGGATGGCTGACGATAATCTCCTTATCGGTCGGACTCATCACGTTGGTTGCCTGGCTCTGGGCGGGTAAAGATGTGGCCTTTGCTGTCGAGCGAATGGTGACGGTGATGGTCACGGCCTGCCCACACGCCTTAGGCGTTGCCATTCCGCTCGTCGTCGCTATTTCAACCGCCATTTCTGCCCAAAAAGGGTTGCTAATTCGGAACCGTACCGCCTTTGAGGAAGCCCGCAGGATTACGGCGATGGTGTTCGATAAAACGGGTACATTGACAGAAGGGGAGTTCGGCGTAACCCGTATAAAGGTCATTATGGGTGAACTGGATGAATCGAAAATTTTGGCAGCAGTAGCCGCCTTGGAACAACAATCGCAACACCCAATTGCCCAGGGTATTGTCCGCGCAGCAAAAAAGCGTTCATTGACATTACCCGCTATTCAGAACTTTCAGTCCATTACGGGTAAAGGCGTTTCGGCGACCGTGGACGGTCGGCAGGTACTCGTCGTTAGTCCGGGTTATCTCAAAGAAAAAGGTATTGAGTTGCCACCCGATGCCTACAGCAGCGGGGCTGAGACTGTAGTATTTGTTTTGATGGATGACCAGTTAACGGGCTATGTCGCCTTAGCGGACCGGATTCGGGTTGATTCCAAAGAGGCTGTTCGACGGTTGCAGGAATCGGGTATCAAGGTGTACATGGCAACGGGTGACAATCAGAAAGTGGCTGATGCGGTATCTAATGAACTTGGCTTAGACGGCGTTTATGCTGAAGTGTTGCCCGACCAGAAAGTTCAACTGGTAAAAGCATTACAGGCACAGGGCCAGTTCGTAGCCATGACTGGCGACGGAGTGAATGATGCGCCCGCCCTGGCACAAGCCAATGTAGGGATTGCCGTTGGTTCAGGTACCGATGTCGCTGCCGAAACCGCCGACATTATCTTAGTCAATAGTAAACCAACCGACATCACGAACCTGGTGGATTTCGGTAAGGCCACCTACCGCAAAATGATCCAGAATCTTTTCTGGGCTACGGGCTACAACATCATAGCCATTCCGCTGGCGGCTGGTGTGCTATACCCCAAGTTTGTATTGAGTCCGGCCATCGGAGCGGTGCTCATGAGTGTCAGCACGGTGATTGTCGCGCTGAACGCACAATTGCTGCGAAAATCCTTGTCCTAACGTTCGGTAGTGTTAGGGTTTCAACAGGATGACCTATGCACTAGTATTACTTCTTTAGTGCTTGAAGGGCGTCATAAATATCTCTTCGCAGAAAGGATCGTTTCATGGACTGGGTTGAGTGAATCAGCACATACCCCGCTTTTCGTAGTTTATCGCAGGTCTTCTTGATGCGATAATGAAAAAGCTTGTCCGTTGCGTTATGAACCTCATCGAACTCAACTAAGATCAACTTCACATCGAGCTTATCGTCAAGAATGGTGTCAATGACGGCATATTCCGCCCCCTCTATCTCAATCTTAACCAAATCGATGGCCGTATGACCCAACATATCCATTAAGTTAGCCAGCCGATCAACCGGTGCTTCGATATACTTGCCCGATTCTTTAAACAAGATAACGGAATGGGATGGGTAGTTTTCCCGAGTAGGCTCGTAAAATTTTAGTCTGGTTTTTTCTGTCCAGACACCGACTTCCATAAACTGGATAGTCGCTAACTGCTCTGCCGTAATTCAGTAGGTAAACGGATCATTTTTATGGATGGTTAGCCGCTGTCCTTTGTGAGTGTACTCGCTTAACTTCTTAAAATGAAGTATTCCTTCCGGCATTGGATCAAAAATATAGACCTGGGCATCATAGACGACTTTTATTTCGGTATCGAATGAAACATCCTCGCCCGCTCCAATGCAGTAACAGATGGATGCATCAGTCAGAAAATGGGTAGGCACGTAATAACCGTTATACTGGGAGCCAATATGTTCTATACCGGTAAGCGTCTCCACGCCCTGTTGTGGATGAATGCCCAGCACTTTTTTAGCGGTCTTGACTAATCCTAGCATAGTAAAAATTTACCAACAATAAGGTTGCGATTGCGCTATTTAAGTATCAAAGAAGATAATACCGTGTAAATTTGACTACAAAAAGCAAAGAATCCAATACTGGGAAACTACATGTATTCTGAATTTATAATATTCTTTCGCTCAATTGTAAAATTATCTGTTTATAGTGACTCTCCTCCGTTTAGTAGTCATCATTGTATGATGAGCGTGCCAATACAACGAAAGCGGCTATTCATTTTGGGAATTGCCAGTAGTTTGTTAACCCTGTTCACTAGCTGTCAATCAACTGAATCTACGCATTCAACTAAGACCAGCCTGACGGCTCCAACATCGATTCATTTCAACGGTACATCCTATGAACTTCTCCGGTATGGTAAGCCTTACTTTATCAAGGGAGTCGGTGGGGTGAGCCATTTCGAGGAACTGAAAGCTTGTGGGGGCAATTCCATTCGTGTGTGGGACGACATTGATGCCGGGCGAATTTTAGACGAAGCGCACGGGTTGGGCCTGACGGTCATGTTTGGTTTATGGGTAGAGCGGGAACTGGAGGGCTTCGACTATGATGACCAAACTGCTGTTGAGCGCCAGTATAAGCGAATCCGCAAAACGGTTCTTAAATACCGTGACCATCCGGCCTTGCTGATGTGGTGCGTGGGTAATGAGTGGGCGTTGGAGGCCCATAACTTCAAAGTATATGATGAAGTTAACCGGCTATCAAAACTCGTTCACCAGGTAGACCCTAACCACCCTGTCAGCACCGTCATCTCACCCGACAGCAAACGGGCCATTTGGTTGGTTAGCAAGCGGTGTACCGACGTTGATATTTTAGGCGTAAATTCATATGCCCTGACGGAACACTTAGCCGATTTTTTTGAACAGGGTGGCTGGAACAAACCCTATCTGATTTCTGAGTATGGAGCACCCGCGTACTGGGAAACCCCAACTACGCCCTGGGGTGCTCCCCTGGAACCCAACAGTCGCCAGAAAACAAACTATGTTCAATCAATTTACCGAACGTATATTGCCTCTCGACCACCGAACTGTTTAGGCGCTTATCTATTTTACTGGGGCACTAAACAGGAGGAGTCTCATACATGGTTCAGTGCCTTTGATGAGCAGGGGCGTCAGACGCCACTCGTTAGCCTGATGCAGGAACTCTGGTCAGGTAAAAAACCGGCTAACAGGGCACCGGTCATTCAGGAACTGCTCATCGATGGAAAACCCATTCCCCACGGCACATTTGATCCTTCAAGGGCCCTCCATCAGGCCGAAATTCGGGTTCATGATCCAGAGAACGATTCACTGACGTATGGCTGGGAAATCAAGCTGCGGGCTCAGTCAGGCGCTGATTACGTAGGTATTCCCCGACGGGCTATCCAGGGGCTTCTTAATCGAACGAATGCACGAACCGTGCGTTTTCAGTTACCGCAAAAACCGGGACCCTACCGGTTGTTTGTTAACGTGTATGATACCCATCAGCACGTTGCCACAGCTAACTTTTCCTTTAAGATAGCTACCCCATAACCGGTGTATAAACTAGTTACTTCACTGCCGCAGACCGCATTGCCTGCCAATCCGCAGGTACTGTTCGTAAATCAGCTTCGTTGGCGAAAACGACACCCCGAATGCCTGGGTAGCGTTCCTGCATTAATTCCAGAGCCTCAATGGTCCATTGGCGATTTGGAGAGTGATCCGTTACCGATTCTAATCGTGTAATCAGAATCGGCTTTTGACGAATACTATAGGCAGCGTGCGAACGAACCGACGTATGCGTAAGTTGAAATAAGGCGGCAAACGAATGGGTTTTGTGGTCCGCAGCAACCGATGGGTCGTTGACTACGGCAAAGCCAAGCCAGTCCACATAGTCAGCGCCGGGATAGTACGTTACGACGGAGGAGGGCTGGACCGGACACCACACCCAGGTTATATTCCGGGCCTGCTGTTGTCGGCAGTATCGCACCACATATTGCCACGCCTGCCGATAGACCTCAAGGCTGCCTTCCTGCTCCAAACCCCAGGACTGGTTTGTGTTATCAAACTCGGGCATAAAGCTGGCCAGTACTGGACGGTTCAGGTGACGGGTTGCCCGCACAAACCCTTGCAGCGCTGCGTCGCGTTCACCCCGCAGGATGCTTTTCAGAAAACGCCGTATATCCACTTCTAAGGTGTCTGCTAAGCCAACTGGCTCAATATAAAGCAGGGGTAATCGACCAGCAACTTGATCATATGGTAAACGAATCGACGAGTTCGGGGTAATCGACCAGGTGAGGTGATAGGGCGTGATTGGCGTCAATGATGACGTGACCGGGGGCTGGCGGGCTGATCGGATAGCTAAGCCTGCATAGAACGGTTGGGTATTGGCATACCGTAACTCGGTCGGCAGTGTCGTTGATTTGATTTGGTAAGTGTAGAAAAACATGCTGACCGATGCAAGGACCATTCCTTCAAACAGCGGGATTGCCTTTCGCTGAAGCCAGCCGTACAGCCCATAACGCATTATCCAGGCCATTCGGCGTAGACTCCAGATTTTTTCTGACCGATTGGAGGGTTTAGTAAGCCAGTCGCCTATTTGCTGAAGGGTTCGCTCCTGCCCGGCAATGATATTCATCGTCAGGATGAGTATGTTTAGCCCGCTAAAGCCTAACATCATCTGGAAGTAAATGTTGTAAAGGGCGAATCGGCCATACCAATAGATGCTATAACTAATGGCGCTAAGCGTGGCTATTACAAAAAGTAAATTCGGTAAAATAAGTAGCCAATTGTTGCGCGGCTGGTCGTCTTTCGGCGTGGGGATGTAGGCTACTTTCACCCGACATAGCGTGTAGAGAAACCCCAGTACATACACCCACCAGGTGCCACTGGCTACAATACCTCCAACCAGGTGAAATCCAGCTTCGTGACGTTCAATGAGCCATCGCTGGGCGTATTGCCGAATCAGAAAACCGGTTAGGAGCAGGGGAATATAAACGGTTCCAAACAGCAGTAAATCCACTTGCAATGGGAGCAGCATGGTCAACAAGGACACGATAGGAATTACCAGGTCGATAAGCTGTATAATACCGATGAGGTAATACAGAGGCAGGCTGGCATAATGCAGACGCTGCCGCCACGTAAGCTTGCCAAACACCTTTGGTAAGGTTGTCACCAGCAGTTCGAACGTTCCCCGTGACCACTTTAGCTGCTGTTTGTAGTAGGCTGAAAGCGTCGCTGGAACCAATCCGTAAGAAAGAGGGAGCGGTACATAGACCGACTTCCAGCCATTCGCGTGGAGCAACATGGCTGTGTGCATATCCTCCGATAGTCCGTTGGCGTGACCCCCTATAGAGTCCAGCGCCGACCGGCGGAACGTACAATTGGCACCAATCGCCTGCGTCGTTCCGTAGTTGCTCATACAGGTCATCATCGGCCCGTAAAAGCTATAGGTCTGCTCCGAGGCTCCAAAGGCGACGATACTTTCTTTTCGATTATAATACCCCTGCGCGCATTGCACAAACCCAATGGCGGGGTTTTCAAAATAAGGGAGCACCTGGTCAATAAAATCAGGCACTGGCACATGGTCAGGGTCAATTATCAGGCAAATTTCGCCGGTTGCCTGGCGGAGGGTATTGTTGATATTACCCGCTTTCGCATCGGTTTTGTCGATACGGGTTACGTGCCGAACGCCTAATTCGGCGCATATTTGCCGAAGATACGGATCATCCGCTTCGTCACAGAGATAGGTGGTGTGCGGGTAGGTTATCCGTTGAATAGCCTGCAATGTATTGACCACCATCGCCTTCGGTTCGCCCGGACAGTACGTCGTCAGGACATCGACGGTAAAGGACTTGGTTAGGGGTGGAGCAGATGAGGGAGTGACGTTCCAGTAGTGATACCACTCATGCAACAGCCGAAGTAGTTTAAACAGGACGGAAACCGTTAGCAGGCCAAACAGCCAGGAATACCCCTGATTCCGGGGTTGAAAATAAACCCAGAGAAAAGCGGCCATAAATAGTAGGCCAATCACAATCAACACCTGAATGGGCCGCTTATCACCGGGCCTGGATGTAAAATTATAGGCTTCGTTGGGCGAAGAGTTTGTAAAGATCGGCCAGTTCATTTTAAAGAGGGATTATCACCTTAATTTAGACTCAATAGATTTGAAACGGTCATATAAGTCTATTGGGGTGTATCTACAAAAAGGTACGGCACAGGCCGCCCTGAAAAATCACGGTCCCGCTCCGCTAAGCGGCCAGCGGCTGTACTGGCCGTTGCGCCGGGCCGCCGGAGCGGTCATGACTTGGCTGCGGTCCGTCGCTACGGTAGCTATACAATTATAAATCTGATTGCGTACAGCCACTTGTGAAAGGCTTATCCTGGGCTGAGTTCACTACGAATCATACGCTTGGGACTTCTGCCAGACTGTACAAATTTCGTCGTTTGCGGGTCAAATCTATGTCTCACATACTCAGCTACTATTTTGTAAATGAGACATAGATTTGTGAGATGACAATTTGAGACACCAGTTAACTCAAATTGATAGTAGCGAAAATCACCCGGTAACCGTCGCTCAAAACGGGCGTTTAGTGAAACATCGATTGGTAGATTGTTATAGGATCTCAAGAAGAACTTAGTACATAAAAAAGTTAGTGGGAAGTTTGTAAATTGAATACATTAGTGGCTCAAAATCAAACCCCTATGGAAATTCTCTGCCTACTTTGCTACGGGCTTACAACCCTTCATTTAGGTACCCAAACTTATGATACCCTAATGCGCAATAGTCGGGTAGTCGATAGTTTGGGCAATCCTTGGTTTTATGCCGATGTAGCGACCAAAAACGGAGAAATAGCCTTTAAGCGCTTAATTACATTCACGATACTTTTAATTTTTGCATGCGGCTGCTCGCCAAAATTTTACACCCAAAAAGACTTTAGGGCAACTAAAAAGATTGACGCCCATATGCATATTCGAACCACCAGCCAGGCGGTTTCGGAGCAAGCCTTAGCTGATTATTTTAAAATGGTAACCGTGAATGTTGGGGTCAATCCAGCATTCCTTGACTTACAGGAAAGTATTAGTATCTACCAGGTCAATGCCCATCCGAAGCAAATACACTATCTCACTGCATTCACGCTAGATGGCTGGAACTCTGACCAATGGGCTGAAAAGACGATCCGTCAACTTAAAGAATCGTTTAATAAAGGAGCTCTTGGCGTCAAACTATGGAAAAATATCGGTATGACCGAAAAGGATTCAACGGGGGCTTTTATCATGGTTGATGATCCACGATTTGATCCAGTCATCCAGTTTATCATTGCCCAAAACAAGATCGTCATGGGGCACCTGGGTGAACCCAAGAATTGCTGGCTACCCTTGTCGGAAATGACGGTTAACAACGACCGGGAGTACTTTAAAAACAATCCGGAATTTCACATGTATTTGCATCCGGAGTATCCATCCTATACCGATCAGATTCAAGCCCGGGATCGGTTTGTGGCCAGGCATCCGACTATGCGATTCATCGGCTCGCATCTGGGAAGTCTGGAATACGACGTGGATTCGCTTGCCTTACGATTAGATCGCTTTCCTAATATGGCCGTCGATATGGCGGAACGGATTTCTCACCTTCAATACCAGTCAACACGAAATAGAGAACGAGTACGTAAGTTTATGATTAAGTATCAGGATCGGATTCTGTACGGAACAGATCTGGGCATGCGGGATCTTGCCTTATTTAAATCCACTCGTTTATCAGGTTTAGTTGAGGAGGCCAAAGCAAGGCTTCACCGACACTGGGTTGACGACTGGCAGTATTTTACGAGTGATGACGTGATGGAAGTGGATGAAGTAGACGGCAACTTCAACGGACTCAAATTACCTAAATCGGTCATTGATAAAATCTATTATACGAATGCAGTGAAATGGTTGGGTATAAAGGAATAGGAAGATAAATGCACAATTCTGCTGTCGCATTAAACGCTCCTTTCGTGCGATTGAGCGAGCATCTTACCATGGGCTGTAGGCAAACAGAGTTGAAACTGTAGAGCTACAGCGAAGTCGTGACGATTTTTACGGTCCGCCGTTGCGGTACCTTTTTGTAGATACACCGCATATTTGGTGTCAATCCATCTGGAAGTGGATACGTCTTTGGTTTCGGACTTGATACTATTTTTTTTATCTCCTGTTTGGTTTTGTCCACAGGAGGTAAAAAAACAACCGTTAAGAATAAAGCATATATGTATTTCATAATTTACTTAGCAACCGCCTTTGCGAGGGGCACGTTTATAAATTATTTTACTATCTTGTTCTACATAGTCGCCCGATACTATTGGATATGAATACTTAGGCGCGTGCGATACACTATGGCTTCTTATAATTATTTTGTCGTTAACTTTCAGGCTATGCAATTGCTGAAATTCATTGTTAAAGTTCAAAAAATTCTTGTCAGACTTTTCCGGCCCAAAACTAAGAATATAATCGTCACCATTAATCCTGACCATCACTCCGAAACCTAATCGTGAGCCTGGCGGAAGAGAAAGAGAGGTTACAACAGCCTCCATATTGGTAAAAGCACTTATATGCTTCCTTATTTTAGCTTCACCGGCATACACTTTTTTACCTTCGGGAGACGCTTCCCATTTTTTGTACTTTATACCATCAGGGGTAGCCTCCCATTTTTTCAATGCAGCTTTCCTTTTAGCAGCAGCGAGTGGCTTTGAGGTTGACTTTTTAGAAGCTTCATTTTTAATTTCACGATTAGCAAATACTAGTCCGCTTACCACAACCAGCGGTAAGATCAGCGCATAAATGATTTTTTTCATATATTTTGTAGGTTTAATTAAAATAAATCTATATCCTGATAAATCAGATCCGTTTAAGGCATTCTTTTTATTTTCAAGGATTTCAACAAAGCTAAAAGGCTTTATCATGGCGTCTGTTAAAGACCTGTAAAAGAAGGTTAACGAAACGTAAAAGCTGCTTTTACCGACTGCTGTGGATTTTTTGCCCCTAAGCAGGCTGGGCATATTGTACAAAAATGTTGCCTATACAACTGTCTTACAAAAACGCTCCTTTCGTGCGATTGAGCGAGCAGCTTACAAGTGGTAGTACGCAATCAGAGTTGGAACTGTATAGCTACCGTAGCGACGGACCGCAGCCAAGTCATGACCGCTCCGGCGGCCCGGCGCAACGGCCGGTACAGCCGCGGGACCGTGATTTTTCAGGGCGGCTTGTGCCGTACCTTTTGTAGATACACCCCATTGAATTGCTTCCTTCCTCTCATGGCATGTCAAAATATTAGTTCTACCACAGCAATAGAATTGTTGCTATATGGGAGGCATGGAACCATACGAGCAGAATACGCAACAATCATTTGTCAAGGGTCGGAGAATAGTTTGGCAACGAGAGCATTCGTAGAAAAACTGACAGGCATTCGTCAGCATGATTTCCGTTTTCTGATGACCGCATTGAGGGCAAGTGATAATCGATTCGAGTAGTGTATTCATTATAGTTCAAGTTGTCCGGTCTATTGACGAACAAGTTACGTCTTGTTCTGGGGAAATAGAAAAAGCCGCCCACTATCAGGCGGCTTCCAATGCCAGGGTTATTGCCCATTATGGCAATAGTTCAGCCTTATAACCCGCCTGCTGAACAGCCTGTTTTACGGTTTCGGCTGTTACGCCTTCTGCCAATACTGACAGTACTTTATCGGGATTCTGCGTATCGACCTGCCAGTTGCCTTCGCCCACCGACTGGTTCAGAAAAGGGGTTACTGCGGCTATGCATCCCCCACACTTAATATTGGTTTTAAATTGAACGCCTTTTTGTTCTGTCGTTTCCATGGCCTCTTGTTTTACTACGTTAGTAAGACAAAGGTCACTCGTAAACGGCTCCGATTCGTTACACAATTCCCGTTCGGACTGTCAATATTTTTGGTACGGCCTTTACTTATGACTCCGTTAGTTCAGGCTCAATAAATGGCGCCGTATCCGTCGGTGCCTCATCAGTGTTGAATTTTCCCTGATTCCGATTCCTGAAATACGTCTCCAACGCCCGTTTCCCGAATTGATGAAATACGACGGGTGTAACGATAATATCCAGAAGCGTACTCGATAGTAACCCACCCAGAATAACGGTGGCGACGGGGAACAGAATTTCCTTACCAGCCGCCGACGCATCCAGCGTCAGCGGAATCAGAGCCAGCGCAGCTACTAAAGCGGTCATCAGGACGGGCACTAAGCGTTCGAGTGACCCCCGCACAATCATGTGCTCCGAAAAGGTTTCGCCTTCCTGCTCGATGAGGTGGATGTAATGGGAAATCATCATGATACCGTTGCGGGAAGCAATGCCGGTTAGGGTAATAAAACCCACCAGTGTCGCTACTGAAAACGTGCCACCCGTTAGCATCACCGCCACCACGCTGCCTATGAGTGCCAATGGAACATTGAGCATAATCTGCAATACAATCCGTGATGACTTGAAGTGGCTGTAGAGCACTAAGAAAATACCCAGAATCGAAAAGATACTCAGCAGTCCAATCAGATTCGTGGCTTCCTGCTGACTCTCGAACTGCCCGCCGTATTGTACAAAATAACCCGTTGGCAATTTTACCTGTTGCGCTATTTTGGTCTGCAACTCTTTTACAGTGCTGCCCAAATCCCGGCCCTGAACGTTGCAGGAAATCACAATTCGGCGTAGGGTGTTTTCGTGGGCGATGGAATTAATGGCTGTCGTGTAGGCAATATCAGCCACCTGACCCAGCGGAATGGCGTTTCCCTGCGCGTCACTGATTTCGGCTGATTTAATCTTCTCAATATCGATGCGCTCGTCGTTCTGCACCCGGAGCAGAATATCAAACGTTTTAGGACCATCCAGTACCTGACCGGTGACTTTACCATTGTAGAACACCTCTAAGTTTTCGGCCACGCGGCCCGCCTGAATGCCGTAGCGTTGCAGGGCATCGCGTTTAAGTTTAACCATCAACTGCGGCACCATCACCTGTTTCTCGATCTGCACATCGACCACGCCCGGCACGCTGCTGATGGTTTGCCGAATCCGGTCGGCGTTGGTGCGTAATTCGTTCAAATCATTGCCGAACAGTTTGATAGCGACCTGCGCCCGAACGCCCGACAGCAAATGGTCGAGCCGATGCGAAATGGGTTGGCCAATGTTCACCGTTACGCCCTTGAGTTCGTCCATCTTCTGACGGATGTCGGCCAGGACTTCTTCCCGGCTGCGGTCAGAGGGTTTTAGGTCTACTTCGATTTCCGAATTGGCGGGCGGTTCGGCGTGTTCATCTAATTCGGCCCGGCCCGTTCGTCGACTCACGTACCGCACTTCCGGCACCTGCATCAGTAGTTTTTCCCCCACTACGCCAATCTGATTCGATTCGTCCAAGGATGTACCGGCTGGGGTGGAAAAGTTGATTGTAAACGAACCTTCGTTGAAAGGCGGCAGGAATTCTGTCCCGAAAAACGGCACCAAACCGGCGGCAGCTACAATCAACGCAATAGCCACGCCCATTATCAGCCGGGGACGCTGTAATCCCCAATGTAGCAAACGGGTATCGTTTCGTTTTAGCCAAATCACCAGACTACTGTCGGATTCGTGCTCGTCCGTTGGTTTGGCTACCGGACCGCCGGACCGCCGTTTTTTCCAGAACTGCCAGTGTATTGGCCCATTTGGACGAGCCAGTAAATAACTGCACAAGGCGGGCGTGACGGTGAGTGATACCAGTAGCGAAGCCACAATGGAGGTGATGTAGGCGATGCCAAGCGGGGCAAAAATACGGCCCTCGATGCCCTGCATGTAAAACAGGGGGATAAAGACCAGCACCACAATAACGGTGGCATACACAATCGAATTTCGGACTTCGGCACTGGCCCGGTAGATGACTTCAAGCGTTGGTTTGGGCCTGGACAATTGTCGATTCTCGCGCAGTCGCCGAAACACGTTTTCCACGTCCACAATGGCATCGTCTACCAACTCGCCAATAGCAATGGCCAGCCCGCCCAGCGTAAGCGTATTAATGGAAATATCGAACGCTTTAAAAATAATGGCCGAGACCACCAGCGACAGCGGAATCGCCGTCAGGGTAATAATTGTGGTGCGGAAATTCAACAGGAACAGAAACAATACAATGACCACCAGAATAAATCCGTCGCGCAGCGCATCCTCTACGTTTTTGAGGGAGGTTTCGATAAAGTCACGCTGCTGGAAAAGGTTCGGGTTGATGTGGACATCGCCCGGCAGGGTTTTCTGGAGTTCAGCTAAGGCTATTTCGACCTTTTTGGTCAGTTCGACGGTGCTGGTACCGGGTTGTTTTTCAACGGTCAGGATGACAGCAGGTGTGCCGTTCACGCTGGCGTCACCCCGCTTGATGGCTCCACCGAATTTGACCTGGGCAATCTGGGATAAGAGCACGGGTAAGCCGTTTCGGTTGGCGACAACGGTAGCCGACAAGTCAGCCAGCGTTTGGACCCGGCCCACGTTTCGGATTAGTACCTCCGAGCCGTAGTGGTCGAAAAAGCCACCCGTCGTATTTTGATTTGTTCCCTGAACGGCCTTGTCCACATCGTCAATCGTCAGTCCGTATTGGCGAAGTTTAGCCGTACTGATGAGTACCTGGTACTGCCGCCGTTCGCCCCCGATGGGGATGACCTGCGCCACACCCCCAATACTCATCAGACGCCTGCGAATGGTGAAATCGGCTAAGGTTCGTAAGTCGGCGGCACTGGTGGTATCGGATGTAAGCCCCACCAGCATAATCTGCCCCATGACCGAACTAATAGGTCCCATGACAGGGGTAATGCCGCCCGGCAGTTGCAGCGTTTGAAGTTTTTCCGCCGTCAGTTGCCGGGCGCGGTAAATGTCCGTCTTCCAGCCAAACTCGACAAAGACCAGTCCCAACCCCGGCGAGGCCACCGACCGCACAATTTCAACGCCCGGCGACCCATTCAGGGCCGTTTCGACGGGTAGGATAACCTGCGTTTCGATTTCTTCGGGGGCCAGCCCGTTGGCTTCCAGGAAAACCGTCACGCGGGGCCGATTCAGGTCAGGAAGCACATCGACGGGTAGGTGAACGACCGTGTAAACCCCATAGACCAGCACTAAAGCCGCGAACGCTACGACGAACAGACGGTTCGTGAGCGAGAAATGAATGAGCCGGTTGAGCATAATCAGAATGAATTCATCTGGCTTGCCGGTCGAAATTGGTTTCTTGACCGGCAAGCCAGACTAGCTGCCTTACTTAACGATAATGACGTAATCGGTTGTGCGGACTTTGCCATCGGACTGAAACTGAACCCAGCCCCGATACACGCCCGCTTTTTCAAAAGTGGTGTGTAAATCGAATTTGCCATTCTCCACGCCGGGGTGAACGTGCAGGTAATTTTTGTCGTCAAGGCCCACAACGACCATATGTGCCTTAGCCCCTAAATAATTTTCGAGCGTGCTGGCATCGATTTCTTTACCTCCCTTTTTCAGCACTCCCTGAATGTGGGTCAGTTTGCCCACCTCGAATTTTCCACCTTCCGGCACCAAATCAAGCCTGTAATCATCCACCGTTGAGCTAAGTTTCTGAGCCGAATAGGTTACGGGTGTATAGGGTGTGCCGGCGACCGTGAGGTTTATTTTTTCTAACTGAGAGGTGCCTCCCGTGGGTGAATAATCTGCGAACAGCAGGTAGTCACCACCTTTGGCAAAACGCGTTTCGGTTTTATTCGCCCCTGCCGTATAGGCTTTATTGCCCGGCAATACGGCAATATCGTAGGTCCCCGATGCCTGATAATCGGGGTGAATGTGCTCAAAATAAGACAGGTCTTTGCTGACCACGATGAGGTGAATTTTCCGCTCGTGGTGCAGGTCTAACGGCACTAATTCACCGGCTTTCCCCTCTACGCCCGGCGTGAACGAAAACAGGGCCGCTTTACCTGCTTCGACCGTAGCGGGCGTAGCCTTGAAATTCATCACATAGGTTTTGCCGTTACTCTTGCCCGCGTTATCGTTATGTTCGAGTTTCATGCCGCACTTAGAGCAAATGTCCCCCTCTTTCCCTGTTACTTCGGGGTGCATTGGACACGCATAGGTATGCGCCCCACTGTGTTCATGCTCATGGCCATCCGCGTCGGTAGTGCCAGTTGTATTGACGGCAGTTGTTTCAGTTGTCGATTCGACTTTGTCGGAATTGTTGCAGGAGATGATGAAAAAGCTGGTGCTGAGTGATACCAGTGTAATGGCAGTGAGTTGAATTTTGGTACGCATAAACTTGATTGGTTTTAGAAAAAACTTATTGGTTTAAATAAATCATTTTGGCCTGGTAGGTGCCGCTCACCACGACCCGTTCGTCGGCTTCCACACCCGTTAGGATTTGTGTAAACTGACCATTATCCGCTCCTGTAGTGACGTAAGCCAGACTCACCACTTCGGGCGCATCTTTAATGAAAACGACAGGCTTGCCATTCATTTCACTGAGCGCGGAGTTGGGAACCGATAGGCCCCGCGTCGCTTTGGCAGACTGCACCCGAATGGTGACAAACTCGCCGATTTTAAACGCTCCGCCCGTGTTGTCCATCTCGAAAAGCAGGCGTTGCGACTGATTGGATGCGTTGATGGTCTGGGCCTGGGAGAGCAGCCGGGCTACCCCCGACTTACCCGCATCGTTGACCCCTTCGACCCCGAACGATTTGGCCGAGCGCACAACGGCTACATCCTTATCGAACACCTGCGCTTCGAGATAGACCTTACCCAGATTGGTGATGGTAAACAGGGTCTCGCCCACATTCACCGTTGAGCCGATGGCGGCTGTAAACGGCCCGACGATACCACCCACGGGTGCTTTTAGGGTGATGGTTCGGGCATTGCCGCCCCCACCTCGGGTGATACCGGTAAAAACCTTTAGATTGGCTTCCGCTCGGTTCAGGCGAGATTCCGCTTCGGTTATATCCCGTTTGGCGGCAATATCTTCGATGGTTTTCAGTCGGTCATACTCTTTTCGGGCGGCCTGAAGTTCTGCCGTCAGGTTGTTACGCTCAGCTTGCAGATTAATCTGGGTAGCCGCATCAATGGTTTGCTCCACCACCGCCAGTGTCTGTCCTTTGCTTACCCGTTGCCCAACCCGCACCAGCAAAGACGTTAGTCGGCCCACCTGTGGCGACTGCACGACGGCCTGACCCGTTGAAGAAGGGATAACCGTACCGGCAACGGTCGTTGTCTGGGACTGCTCACCGGCCTGAAGCCGCTGGGTCAGAATACCGAACAAAAACTGGGTTTCCTTCGGAATGGCGAAAGTACCCGATGTGGCTCCGCCCCCGGCTGCTGCCCCGTGGTCATCGTCCCCATGCGCCGTTGCCCGTTGCCAGGTGGCCGTTGGTAGCAGACAAAACGTGACAACGACCGCTGTGGCGACCCGTCGGTTCCGTACCCGCATCAGAAAAAACATCAGCACCATGCCCAGCAGTAATCCACCGCCCAGCAGGACAAACGTATTCTCGTACCAGTACGAATGAGCTGGTACGGGGGTGTTAGGGGTCGAAATGGGCAGTTCTTTTCCAACCTCGATGCCGGGTAATAACAACAGGTCGGCTCCCGGTCCGGCGTTCAGACTAACCGTCAGTGAATAAGCTTTTTTAGCCGGAAACGTCCCGGTTAGTTCATAGATGCCGTTGCCGGTTGGCTTGATGGTAAACTTCAGTTTATCATCGCCGGGACTCCCTACTTGCAGCGTAGCCCCGGCAACGGGCCGATTGGAGTTGAACTCGTTGATATACAGACGTAGTTTGCCCGCTTCACCGGCTTCCAACGGCTCATAATGCAGGACTAGTTCATACTTGTCCGATATGGCCTGCGTGGTAAAGTAAGTCATGGCCTTCCCGGTAGGAGCCTTTGCGCCGTGGTCATCGCCCCCATGCGATAGTGCGAACTGGTAACTGACCAGCCCGCAGAATAGCCCCAGCAGGGCCGTGAGTTGGGTTCGTTTGTTCATAAATTTCCGGTTAAATACTGAATGGTTAGTAGCGACTGGTTGTAATTCCGCAGCGCGTCCACATAGCGTAGTCGGATAGCGTAGGCATCATTGATGGTTCTTAAAAAGCTCACGTAGTCATTCTGACCACTTTGAAACAGTCGCCGGGCGGTGTTGATGATGTCGTCGGCTTGTCGGAGACCGGTCGTTTCGTAATAGTCAAGCGATTCGCGATACTTGGTATAATCACCCTGTGCCTGTTGTAAGTCCACCGATAGCGTTTGTACCTGGGCTATTGTTCGCTGTCGGGCCAGTTGCAAGCCCGTCTGAGCGGCTGCTGTGCGGCTGCGGTACTGCCCAAACCAAATCGGCAACGTCAGTCCGAATCGAAACCGGAGCTGGGTGGTCGTTTCTTTTGGCCCCTGATTGTAGTAGCCAACCAAAATGCCGGGCAGCGACCGGGCACGCTCCAGTCCAATTTGTTGCTGACTAATCACTTCCGTTTGCCTGAAAAACGCCAGTGATGGATTTAGCCCCAGTGATGCGGAGTCAATCTCTGTTAGCGCAATGGTTGGCTCTTTTCGCCCTAACGCAACGGCCTGAATGGGTTCCGGGTGACCAAACAGTCGTTGCAATTGCCGGTTTATGGTTTGCCCGTCGGCCCTGGCCTGTCTGAGTTGATTCCGTATTTCACTCGCCTGCGATTCGGTAAACGTTTTGCTCAAATAATCAATTTGCCCAGCCGTAAACTGCCGACCGGCGGTCAATCGAAGTTGATTATAGACACTGTCCTGGAGTTGGTATTGCCGCGTCAGGGCTTCGGCGTACTGGAGAGTCAGATACAGGGTACGTACCCGAAAGCGAATGTCGTTTTCGGTAATTCGTTTCTCCGTTAGGGATAAGCCAATCTGCTGGTTTTGAAGCTGGTATTGCCGTTTGTATACCGTTGGTAACTGGAAGGACTGATTGACACCAATGGTATAAAATGAGCCGGTTGGGCTATCGGTAAACACGTCCAGATTTGGAATGGTATATGCCCCTTTGAGCAATTGCTGATTTTGGCGGATGCTTAAATCAGCGGCCCGGATAGCCGGGCTGTTAGCCAGCACCAACGCCACGACCTCGGCTTCGGAAAGCGTTTTCTGCGCGAGGGTGTTATAGGCAAATCCCCAACATACTAACAAACAAATCAGTCGGTTCATACTAAATTAAGTTAAACGATGGGTTGACGGCCGAACGGCTTTACTGCCAATCATCTGATATGGCTTAGTGATGTTGCGCAGCATGGCCGTCATTCGACTTGATTGGCATCAGGTCGAATGACGCCGAAGCCGATTGCCCGCCGATAGTGACATTAATCACCGCTTTGTGAAAGGGTTTGGTTTTGTCCAGCGTTGCGGTAAACTGCTCTTTACCGCTGGACGTTAATTTGGCCGTTGTCACCCTGCCATCGGGCGTTTGTAAGAGAGCCGTAGCAGATGCACCGGTTGTTGGCAGTGTTTTCTGGTTGGCATCAAGTAGGTATACAGTCAACATGCCGTTTTTTTGTACCAGTTCCAGATGGTAATTACCCGCCGATTTGACTATTCCGCCGTGTGACGAGGCATGTTTGTGGTCAGCCGATCCGTGTTGATGCTGAGCCAACGCTGGCGTCAGGCTCAACAGGAACAAGGCGAGAAAAGCAAGGTTGTTCTTCATGCTAGTATTCATTTATAAGTAACTTATATCCAGTCTAATGGATTGCGGTCGGAGGCAGTTTGCCCCCGGTAGGTAGCGGGTGTCAGACCCGTTATCTGCTTAAACTGGTTAGAGAGATAGGCCACACTACTATACCCCAATTGCCGGGCAATTTCGTTGATGGGTATTTCGTCGTAGCTTAACAGTTCTTTGGCCCGTTCGATGCGCTGCATAATCCAAAACTTTTCGATGGTCAGGTTCTCCGTTGTCGAAAACAGGTGACTCAAGTGGGCATAATCCAACCCAACCTGACTGGCTAAATAGTCAGACAGGGTGGTTTTCAGATTGGCGATGCGTCCACTTTGAATCAGGTCAATAATCAGCGTCTTGACCTGGTTGACGACTCGTGCGGTTTTATCGGTGAGCAGGGCAAACCCATGACCTTCCAGCACTGGGCCGATGAGTGCCAGGTCAACCGGCTCCTCGATGGTAACCCGCCCCAACTCGACCTGCGCGACCCTGTAGCCTAGCCGTTCCAGTTCATTTCGCACGACCCAGATGCAGCGGGTACACACCATGTTTTTAATATACAGTTCCTGTACAGCCATACGCAGAAATTCCCATTACACAACTAAGCGTCCGAATTGTCGGACTGTCATTTCTGGGATAGTTAACGTGTTTAATTCATGTGTTTACGGCCCGCCTGAAAGCAGTGCAACGCACAGGCTGTTCCTTTATAGCTGTCATGAACGTTGCCGATTTTGTTACCCTTCGTATCGAAAATGTCGCAGGTCTCATCAGGATTATCTTTAATGGTGAACATTAGATCGCCATTGGCATTCATATACGTTTTGCCATCCTTCCCCATATGACCCATTTTTTTACCGGTTTTGGCATCAACTAAGTTGCCTTGTCCATCGACAAAGGCGATTTTGTTGCCCTTCGCATCATTAATCATCTGGTCTTTGGTGACCAGCCCCATAGCGGTGCCTTTACTGTCTTTAATCTGACCACTGGCATTAATGGTCATGGGTTGTTTGTAATTAGCCGATTGGCTAAAAACGAATAAGGGCATCAGCAACAAAGCGGAAGCAAGAATAAACATTTGTACTTGTCTCATAGCATTCGAGATTACTAGATTAAACTGATTTGAGGGCATGGTACAACGTATGTGTACCAACGAGTGTGTTGACCTGTCCGGTCTGGGTAATCTGTCGAAAACCCCCATCGTAGAGCATATATGGTATGAACCCTGCGTGTTAGTCGTGGTCCTATCAAACCCATCAAAAAGTCGAAGTCTATTAAACAGGAGCCGCATCAAGGGTATTGGCTGGTTGTCCCCTTGTACGCGTAGCAAAGGATATGGCCAAAGCAGATACCCAAATTATTGCTGACGTTCAGAGGATAATAAGGCCAAAGCCTGCCTACTTAGCTTTATAAAAAGCCATCAGTTAGCGCCAGGAATAAACTGGCTCAGATAAGCCAGGTACAGAGGGAAGTCAGCCGGAAACGTCCCGTTCGATGCAAGGGGTCGTCGGCAAGGGGGAGTACAGAAGTAGCGCTCTCTACAGGAAGCAAAGCCGCCAGTAGTAATTGAAACGCGGGATTGGAAATAAATTCAATGGCCCCAGGGGCAGCAGAACCTTGCTGGTCAGTTAGAAAACGGCTAACATCGAGGTGTTCATACGAAAGTGTCGTTTTGCAGCAGGGAATTTTTTTAACAATCGGTTGACCCGAAATCGGAGCCGGAGGCTCATTTGTCTTGCAGGGCGTAGCGCATCCTTTCCTGGTTAGAAGTAGTGATTTGGTATGTCCCCGCATCTGGCACCAGTGTTCCACTATACCAAATCCCGTGCTACTAACCAGGACCAGGAGGGCCAGCCAGCAGCAGATGAATCGGATAGGGAGGGACGTTTTCATATATACACCTTAACGACTACAAAACTACGTGCTTTTTCAGGCACGCTATTACAGGATTAGGGATAGTCTTTACAATATTTATAGATGTGGGCCATAACAGGAGGAAATGGGAAAGCCTACTTAACCTATCTATACTTAAGGTGTTATCCCATCAATCTCAACTAAACTGACTACTGCGTATGACAACCTCTTTAACTCCCTCAACCTACCAAACTTGCATCGATGCCTGTGAGGCCTGCGCCGTTGCCTGTGATGCCTGCACCGAAGCCTGCCTCGGTGAACAGGATGTTAAGATGATGGTGAATTGCATTCAGCTCGACCGCGATTGCGCTAAAATTTGTTATATGGCTGTGTCATTCATGGCCAGCAGTAGCCACCACGCGGCTGATGTTTGTCAGCTCTGCGCTCACCTTTGTGAAGCTTGTGCCGCCGAGTGCGAAAAACATGCTGCCCATATGGACCATTGCCGCCAGTGCGCCGATGCGTGCAGAACATGCGCTGAGGAATGTCGCAAAATGGCTCAGGGCGCTCATGCTATGAGGGCTTAACAAATTCACCAGTACATAAATCCCCTGAATCAGTTGATTGATTGGTTCAGTGGATTTATGCCGTCAGCTTACGGACTTGTACTCAGTCCAGGGTAACCGAATTCATCATCACCTGCCCATCTGTTTCCCAGACGCACAACGCCGTTTTACCTGTTACAGCCACACTGGGCATTTGACCTTTTCCGACTGAGATGGCCGAGTTTTCGGCTGACTTAATCCAAACGCTGCCGCCTTCATCCCAAGCCAGGACGGGTCTGGCTGTTCCCGAAGCGAGCGTTACGTTACGACCCGTCGTAATGGGTTTTTCCGGCTCACCCGGCGAACAGGTGTACAGCGTATTTTCGCGTCGCCAGGTTGTTAGGGGCTGACCGGTTGCCGACAGTACGACCGCTCCTCCATCCATCGGGCAAGCGGTTAGTTTCCAGTTACCCATGCCCAATTTTTGAGCAGTTGCGTAGGTCTTACCACCATCGGAGGAATGAGCCAGGTATAAATTTCGGGAACCATCAAGCCAGTTGCGGAACTGAACATAGACATCGTTGTCTTTAGCGGCAATCGACACTTTACAGCACTCGCAAACGGTGCCATCCGGTGAGTGGTAAATAACTTGATTGGCGGACCAGGTACGCCCGCCATCCTGAGAGGAGGCTCCGACAATTTTATTCTTCTTATTGTCACGCAGGTCAAGCCAGGCCGCATGGAAGGTGCCGCTGCCTGTACCGGCTACGGCCTGAAACCCCTCTTTCGCTATTTGTGGTACATCATTGATCCGCACGGCAGGTGACCACTGATTGGTGGCCCGGTTAAGCGAATAAGCAAATACATCCCCTTGACGATTCACGGCGGTAATGACAATATACTGGTTGGTAATCGCTACCTGAGGACCTCGCTTAGCTCCGGCCACTAAATTCGGCAGGGTAGCTACCTTATATGGTGAGGAAAAGGAGATAGTTTGGTTTTTGGCCGTAGCGTAATAGATCGTTGAATCCTGACCATAGACAAGATGTACTGAGCCATTGGCATCGGCAACAACAACGGGTAAATGCCCTGACGCAACTTTTTGAGGGGCTGTTGAGGATTGAGCTTTTACCGAAAGAACCCATAGCTGTAATAGAAAAAAGAATAAATAGCGCATGGCAAAGGGGAACAGACAATTGAATTTATCAACATACTAAAGCTGACTTACCTGAATATTTAATTATAACTTATGCTTTTCCTATGTTAAAACAAGTGGTTATCAGCCTATACAGGGCTTTCTTATAAAAATAGCAGGGAGTAATTGTAGCCCTACTTTTGTGGTTACGACACTACAAAACCATGACTACGGCTCCCTGCCTGGCTAAAACTACGACTTTTTATCAACTCATTGACCAAACACGGGGGCTTGATACACGCGACAATCGAGGCAAACGACATACTATGGCTCTGGTAATAAGCGGCTTAGTACTTGCCCTATGTTGTGGTCGAGACGGGAAACTTTCCAGCCTGCATCGCCATATGGTCAACCATCATCAAGTACTTTGTGAAGCCACTCAACGGCCTTTTACAAGGCCTATTTCCCGCGCTCAACTGCCCATCCTGTTAGCCAAAGTCAACGGCCTGCTCTTGGCCCAACTCCTCTTCAAGTGGTTTGGTCTGAAATTGGATGCTGACCAAAAACGCTGGTTTGCCCTTGACGGCAAGGAACTCAGAGGTAGTATTCAAGCCGGTCATACACGAGGGGAAGCCTGCGTGTCGGCACTGGCTCATGAGTCGGAGCAGGTGGTGAGGCCATTGTATTACAATGGCACCAAAGAGAGCGAGCGGCCAACAGTCCGCACCTGCTGAATGAGAGTGGCTTATACAATCAAAAGCTAAGTCTGGATGCCCTTCATCTAATCCCCCTGACACTCAACGCCATTCACGGGGCCAAGGGGGTCTATGTCGTGGGCGTAAAATCAAATCAGGCCCACTTGTACCGCTATTGTAGCTGTAAGAGCCTTTCTAGCAAAGCCACTTATAAACGCCCGGATGCGCCTAAGCGGGGTCACGGACGCATTGACCAGCGTGAGTATGCTTGTTTTACCGTTAGTGGCTCATCGTTGGCTACCCGCTGGCAGGATGCTGGCATAAGCACCTTAGTCCAGGTGAAACGAATCCGGCACGATTTAGCGGGTAGCCCGTTGAGTGACGAGGTCAGTTACTTCCTGAGTAATATCCGACCTGCCAGCCAGTCCCAGGCAGATGACTTGTTTGATGCCATTCGGCAACACTGGCGTATTGAAGTGATGCATTATCAGCGCGATATGACCTTATCAGAAGACGCTTTGAGGACAAGCAATGCGGCTGTGAGTCGGTTGATGAGCCGCTGACGGACATTGACTATCAACTTGCTAAAGCGGACAAAAGCCAAGAACATGGCCGCACAAGTGGATGAGTTTACTGATAAAATTCACACCTTACTTGAATTCATGGCTCAGGAATTGGTTTTATAAGAAAGCCCTGTCAGCCTATAGTATTACTCAGTTTCCTTCAGGTCAAAAATAGCTCGAACAGACAAGTGTAACTCGTCAAGTGAAAGTGGTCAATACTTAGGTGATTTGAATGAAATAACCGGGTCACCGATGCGATTCCTGAATTATCTCATTCTTACCATTTTTCCACTTTCATTTGAGGACGAACAATAAGTTGGCAGGGAATCAACTAAGCGTTCGGGCTGGATTCTGAGGGTTTTGCTCCATTAGGATTACCCAAAGGCATTCTGTCGTCACGAGTGAGGATGATGTTTGCCTTGGTCGAGTGAAACCAGCAGAAGCAGTCTCAAAAAAATACGCATTAGATGGTTCATAAAGGAGTTTCTGTACGACAGGACTTAAATAGATTTTACTTGTGCAAACCAACGTGTAAACCGAACAACAAAAAAGCACTTACAAATGATTGCAAGTGCTTGGTTTTAAGTTGTTTGTGTGACCACGGGGAGACTCGAACTCCCATGCCTTGCAGCACCACCCCCTCAAGATGGCGTGTCTACCAGTTTCACCACGTGGCCATTTTTTTATGGAGGTGCAAATATAGCGGTCCTGTCATCTTTTGCCAAACAGAGCCAGGAAACTTTTGCTTTTTTAGCATAGCATGGCCAAAAAGTGGGTAAAAATTCGTACTTTTATAAGTCTGAATCACGTTTAAAAGTCCAATCTCTATGGCACTGGAATTAGTCGGAAAACTCATAAAAGTATTACCTGAAGTATCAGGACAAAGTCAAAAAGGCCCCTGGAGCAAGCAGGAATTTGTTATTGAAACGCTCGACGCTTCGTATCCCAAAAAAGTGTGTCTGACCGCCTGGGGCGATAAAGTGGCGGACCTGAAGCAGTTTGCCGATGGCGATACGCTCAAAGCTACCTTCAGTGCCGAGTCGCGCGAATACAACGAACGCTGGTACACCGAATTGCGGGCGTTCCGCATCGAACTGGCTGAAGGAGAGGGGGCTACGGCTCCCGCACCCCGTTCGGCTCCGGCGCAGCAACAGGCACGCCCGGCTGGGCAAAACCAACCCGCTGCTGTGTCGTTCAATTCAGCCTTCGAGGAAGAAAGCAACGATCTGCCGTTCTGAAAGTAGCGTGTGCAGTACGTAAAATGCGTGCAGCAGGCTAGCCTGCTGCACGCATTTTACGTACTGCACAATCCTTTGTATGGCTTTATTCCCTTCCCAACAGGCCATTCGCCTTAGCCTAAGTCTGCTGGTTTGCTTACTGGCTGAAGCAGTAGCCGCGCAAACGGTTTCCGCCGACTCTCTTCGACGGGCGGATTCGCTATTTGCCGCCGGCGATCAGGCAATGGCCGCCCGTATCTATGAAACGGCGCTGGCCGAGGGGAAGCGCGCTACCGATGCCATGTTGCTGAAACTGGCCAGTGCCGCTGAGCAGCAAACTGACATACCCCGCCTGTTGTATTACCTGGAAGTTTACTTTGAACGCAAGCCCGATGATGCCGTTCTGCGACGGATGAACGAGATTGCCCGTGCGAATAATCTGAGCGGTTACGAAACCGATGACCTGAATTATTTTTATCTCTTCTACCGTAAATACGGTGTTTATTTTCTGCTCTTTCTGCTTATACCGGCCATCTATGTTTTTTCGGTACTTATGCTGAAATTAGTCAGAAACCAGAGAGCACACATGCGGCAACGATGGGTCGTATTTGTCTACCTGCTGTTGTTGCTGATTTTCACCAACCTGCCCGAGGGGGTACAGTCGGGCATAACCAGCCACGACCGGGTGTTGCTCCGCACCGATCCGTCTGCAGCCGCACCTGTTGTTGATGTTATTGGCCGGGGCCACAAAGTGAACATTCTGGGAGCCAAAGACATCTATTTGCGGGTACTCTGGCACAATAATCTCTATTTCATCCGCCGGGATAATGTGTGGATCATTTAATGATAGAATAGCCACCGCAAACACTATTCAATCATTCAGGCATTCAATCATTGCCTCAGTGGCGAGTCTTTCTCTTTTGCTAATGTATTGAAAACCAGCCGGTCGGCTAAGCCAGGGAGCCACTTATTAATAAATACGGTGAGTTTGCCCTGCGTGGTCAGAATGAGTTCGCGCCTGCGGTTTTTTACTGCCCGCAAAATGTGATCGGCGCATTCGTCGGCACTCATCATGCTGCTTTCATCGCGCATGGTTTCGCCCTTTTCCTGTCCGTGAGCGTCAAGAGCCGACACCCGAATGTTCGATGCCGTGAAACCAGGGCAGGCTGTCAGCACGTGAACGCCCGTGTGCAGGAGTTCGGTTCGCACTGCTTCCAGAAACCCGTTCATGGCGAACTTTGAGGCTGAGTAGCCCGATCGAACGGGCAGCCCCCGATAGCCAGCAATCGACGAAATGCCCACAATGGACCCTTTCGATTGTAGAATGTAAGGCAGGGCATAGCGGGTTGCATAGACCGTTCCCATAAAATTAATGTCCATCACTTTCTGAATAACTGCCGGATCAGTATCAATCAGCATCGAGCGCATGGAAATGCCCGCGTTGTTGATGAGAATATCCAGTCGGCCAAAATGAGCGATGGTTTGGTCGATGAGTTGCTTCACGTCGGCCTCAATGCTGACATCGGCGGTTAGGGAAAGAACATTGATGCCCGCCTGGCGCAGTTCATTCTGAACGGATTGGAGGGCTTCGGCTTTTCGGCCACAAATCACAACGCTGGCTCCCTCACGCCCGAAGGCAAACGCCAGTGCCCGGCCAATACCCGACGAGGCACCGGTAATCAGAACGATTTTATCTTTCATACGGGGCAAAGGTAGGTAATTGGTTAACTGGTTGATTAGTGGAGTAGGTGAAGTAAACTACTCCATCAATCAACCAGTTAACCAATTAACGAATAAGCGTCAATGGCCCTTTAAAGGTTCGTTTGGAGGTTTGCAGGAGATAATAATACGTTCCGGCGGGTGAATCGGTACCGTACCAGCGGAACTTTGGGTCGGTGGAAGTAAAGACGACCTGACCCCAGCGATTCGTGATGTTGATTGATTTAAACTGTTCTTCGCAGGAGTTGGCGGGCATATCCTTGATGGCGAAGTAGTCGTTAAACCCGTCGCCATTGGGCGTAAATACATTCGGCACCTTGATTTCGGCGTTTGCTGATGGGTTTTTCACCACAAACGTGACCGTCGTTATATCGGTGTGCTTCGGCTGGCAGGAGCGGTCATCGACCACAAAATCGACCATGAAGGTAGCCTCGGCTCTCCCGGCCATCAGTTCGCAGGTGGGTTTCCAGCTAAAGGGCGATTGCAGCATAGGCAGGCCGGTTTTGTCCGTAAATGACATACCGGCGGCTTTCATGTCGAAGTCCCGGCCAGTACCCGTTAGCCGAAGGGTATCGCGGTCGGGGTCGTTGCCCAGCACGTCGAACGTAACGACCCCTGCCGAATCATCGGGGCTAACGGTCAGTTCGACCACCTGCTGCGAAAGCGTTGTCCGAACCGTTGGCGGCTGGCTGGGTATACCTATTGCCGCGAGGTTTACCGTGACGGTATCGCGCAGGTTGCGGTTGCAGCGCGTGTCGGTCACAATAAAATCGACGATGTATTCGGCCTTCGTCGCCTGGGCGCAGGCCGGTTTCCACGAAAACGGCTGCGATACCTTACCAACGCCCGATGCCGAGCCGAAGCTCATACCAGCCTGGGCCAGCGTGAAGCCCCGGCCAACGGCCTGAATGGTCACGTTGTCGTTGTCGATGTCGCTACCAAAGGCGTTGAAAGTCAGCGATGAACCAACGGTTATCTGGCTTTTATTGTTAGGCAGGTCGGTACCGGCAAGGGGTTTGTTATTCGCCGACGGTACGATGTTCAGCCGAACGCTAATGGTATCGCTCAGCCCCTGCGGACACCCGTCATCGTTTGCCCGGATGAGCAGCGTGATGGGCTTACCATCGCCCCCTACGCATCGTCCGAAACAGAATTTAGCCTGGAGCGTGTCGCGGCTGGTACGGGTCAGTAATTCGCCGGGGGTGAGGGTTAGGCCGGGCAGTGAGCCGCTCATGTTCGTAATCGTAATCCGCTGGTTGGGGTTAATATCCGTTACGAACAGAGCCAGGCAGTTGGTGTCTTTTTCGGCAATGGTCAGCACTGTTCCCTGCTCGTAAAAAGTCGATTGGCCTTCGGGCCGGAACAAGAGTTGGGGGGCGTTGTTTTTGGGGCAGTCTACTACCAGCACCTGGTAGTCGCGCCGGACAAGCCCGATTGGTCTTTTATTCCGGTATTCGATTACCTCGACCGAAAATACAAACAGCCCCACCCGGTCGGGCGTCACGCTGAGCAGGCCCGACCGCGCATCTACGCGCAGGGGAGCCGTTCCCGGAATTTCGTTCGCTACCGAAATGCCGCTGTTCCAGCGAACGGGCGGGTAGGGACCGGGGGGGAAAAGCGGGTCTGACTGTCGGTTCAGCGCGCCCGGATTTGGCACGGCCGATGTGCTGTAGCCGTTGTAGGGTGTCACGACGCTGTACGACAAACTATCGCCATCAGCGTCTTTCGCGCTGAAATCCAGCGTAAACGGTTGCCCGATACAGGCATAGTCGCCTTTGGGAATAGTAAAAACCGGCGACGAATTCGTGACTCTGCCCTGACCCGTCGACAGGGCTGGGAACTCCAGATAAAACGCGGACCCGGCGGCTCCCGGATTGATAATGTTGGCGATGATTCCATTGCGGCAGCACCGTTCCCACGACATGTAGTAGCCACCCGGATCGTTGAACACGTTGGGATCCAGGGTTAAATCGACACTGTGCCGAACCAGCCGGGTACGCAGATTGCCCGACGCGCAGGCCGGGCGTGTGTAGGGGACATATTCCGTACTGAGTCGGGTTAAGGGGACGTAGCCAATAAACTGGTTGGTGCGTTTGGCAAAAATACCCACCGTCACTAAGCCATCGTCGGCGCCGGGATCTCCGTTAACATCGTCGAAATACAGATTCAGATTGATTCGATGGGTGTAGAATCCCTGCGTGCCGAGGTAGCGGAGTTCCAACTCCCCCCCCACAATGTGAGTTGCCTGCGCCAATTGGCTCAAAACCAGCAGCAAACTGGTTAAAAACATTGGTTTCCAAAAAGCACGGTACAGGTTTGACATACACAGAAACGGTTCGGTATTGAGTCCGTCCGAAAACGGATGCTTAAATTAGCAGTTTTTTAGGACTTATGCGTAGGAAGATTCATAAAATGCCCGAACGGTTGGCAGGCGTCACGATTGATGCCGTTGCCGCCGAGGGAAAGTGCCTTGTACGGACCGAAGAGGGCGTTATTTTTGTTGAAAACCCCACTGGTGGGCCGGGCGTGGCACCGGGCGACGTGGTGGACCTGCGTATTACGAACCGTAAAAAACAGTACCGCGAAGCCGTTGCCGAACACCTTCATACGCGGTCGCCCCTGCGAACGGAACCCTTCTGTGAGCATTTTGGTACCTGTGGAGGCTGCAAATGGCAGCACATTCAGTACGGTGAGCAACTGGGCTTTAAACACCAGCAGGTGGTCGATCACCTGACGCGCATTGGCAAGGTGGCGTTGCCTGCCATCCGGCCAATTCTGCCCGCTCACCCAACGACGTATTATCGCAATAAACTCGAATTTACCTGCGCCGAAGGCCGATGGCTGACGCCTGCCGAAGTTCGTACCGACCGGCCAATGGACCAGCGGGCGGTGGGGTTTCACGTGCCGGGCCGCTTCGATAAGGTGCTGCCCATTCGCCATTGCTATCTCCAGCCCGACCCGTCCAATGCCATCCGGGAGGCCGTCGATGACTATGTTTTTCGGCACGATCTGACCCTGTATAACCTGAAAGCGCATACCGGTTTTCTGCGGACGCTCATTATCCGCACTGCCGATACTACGCAGCAAGTGATGGTAACGTTGCAGGTGGCGCAGGATAACCCCGACCTGTTGAACGGACTATTAACGCATCTGCACAGCCAATTCCCGCAGATTACCTCGCTGAACTACATCCTGAACACCAAGAAAAACGACAGCTATCAGGACCAGGAGGTGATTAACTGGAGCGGCAAACCGTACATTGAGGAGCAGATGGACGATGCCGACGGCCCCGTCCTGACGTTCCGCATTGGGCCAAAATCGTTCTACCAGACCAACGCTCAGCAGGCTCACACGCTCTATAAAGTTGCCCGCGACTGGGCCGGACTAACTGGTCGCGAGCGTGTATATGATCTCTACACCGGCACGGGAACCATCGCGCTGTTTGTGGCGCGCCGGGCGGGGCAGGTGATCGGCGTCGAGTACGTCGAAGCATCGGTAGCCGATGCCCGTGTCAATGCGGAGGTGAACGGGATTACCAACACCATCTTCGTGGCAGGCGATATGAAGGCCATCCTGACCGACGGTTTTTTCGACCAGCACGGTCGGCCCGAGGTGGTCATCACCGACCCGCCCCGCGCCGGAATGGACGAGGCCGTCGCGCGGCAACTGCTCAAAGCTGCCCCCGACCGGATTGTCTACGTAAGTTGCAATACCGCCACACAGGCCCGCGATCTGGGTATTTTAGACGAAGGCTACACGGTAGCCGACGTGCAGCCGGTCGATATGTTTCCGCACACGCATCATGTGGAGAATGTGGTGCTTTTGAGGAAGAAGTAGCCCCCAGGCCCCCAAAGGGGGTGTCAGTGACACAGCCTCTGCGGCTGGCAACCTGGCCCGTCCTGACACCCCCTTTGGGGCTTGTGGGCTAAAACTCCAGATACGGGGCTATCTTCTCGATGGTTTTGGTATCCAGAATTCGGATGGGTTTCAGCGACTCGGCGGAGGTATAGGCACCGTGCTGTTCGCGATAGCTGACGATGATCTGCGCCTGCCGACGCGACAAAAATGGGTGCCGGTCCAACTCGTCGGCAGTAGCCGTATTGACCGGAATCTTCCGAACGGTCGATTGAATCCTGCCGAATTTCTGTAGCTCGTCCAGGGCGATTGAATCCAGTCCGTAAATGTCACGAAACTGCTCCGTCGAGACGAAGCCGCCCAGGGCGTCACGGAATTTAACGATGCGCCCGGCCAGCGTTGCGCCAATGCCTCTGAGGGCAATCAACTGCGCGGTATCGGCGGTGTTGATGTCGAAGGGTTGAAGAACGGGTTTGGCTGGTCGTTCCGAAAACGCCGGTCGGCCACCCGTTTTTGCGTCGTTGGCATACGGCTTATTCGTGGCGAAGCGATTGCTGGTAAATGGTTTTTCGCCCGTCTCGTTGCCGAACCGGGCCGATGGTCCTGTTCCTTTTTCTTTAAGCGCTATATACGGTTCGAGTTGGTCGTAGAGGTCGGGCGGAAAATCGTAGATACGCAGCAAATCCTCTTTTTTGCGAAACTGCCCGCCTTTGCTGCGGTATTTGTCGATGCGCTCGGCCAGCCAGCGGGGGAGGCCCAGTTGCTGCCAGCCCGCCACGCTGACTGTGTTGGGGTCGAACGTAAAGAGTTTGGGCTCACTGAAGCGTTCGGCGGTGGTTTTGTCTTTGTCGGTCCGGTTGCCAAACTGAGGCTGTTTAGCTTCTTCGGCCTGCATGAGCGCGACGAGGCTATCGAGTTTGCGCTGGTCGGCGGGAGAAGTATCGTCGGGTTTTCGACTGGCAACGAGTTGATACGCGAATGGAATGAACAGACAGAGCAGCGTCAGGAAAAGCAGGACCAGAAATCCCCTCGACTCTTTATGGGAAAAGCCGAAATAATCGCGAATAAGCGACTGAAACCGGTTGAACATGGATAAAGCGTAGTTGCGTGGGTATGTAACTGTCGCAAGCTAAACTGTAGTCCTATTTTTTGCAACCTTTTTTAGGTTTTTAGTCAACAAAAGGCGCTTTGTTATACCCGGATCGCCCCTGCCATTTTCGGAAAATAAAAACGCAGAGCCTGGCGGCCAATATACCAATACCGGCACCGGTGAGCACGTCGAGCGGATAATGGGCGGCCACGTAGATCCGGCTGTAGGAGACAACTGCCGCCCACAAAAAGCTCCAGCGCAGCCAGCGATGTTGTTTGCCGAGTAGAAACCAGAGCGACGCGGCCAGTGCGAAGGTGGTGGCTGCGTGTGAGGAAGCAAAGCTATATTGCCCGCCACATTCCATGACCGGATGGATAAAGGTTTGCAACGCAAATTCGTGGCAGGGGCGAAGCCGGTGGGTGAGGGGCTTGAGTATGGACGAGGTCGTTTGGTCGCCAAGGGCCACAGCGGCAACAATCGTCAGCAGGAACCCTACTGCTTGTTTTCGATACCGATAAATGAGCCAGCCAATGAGCAGCGCGTAGAGGGGAAGCCAGCTATTGCGCTCCGTTATCCAGATCATGATCGGATCGAGCCAGGGCGTATAGCGTCCGTTGAGCCACAAAAACAGGTCGGTATCGAGTTGATTAAGCGTTTGTAACACGGGTCAGTACCACTTTGTGGTAAATATCCTGCATTAGGCTGAAAAATTGCTACTGCCTGAATAACAAAAAAACACCCTTTCCGCTCGTGTTATCACTTCTTATAGCGGCACTGCGTGTTATCTGATTTTACGAAATAGGACTTGTAATTTATGGCCCTGGGGTCAGTACAGCCTTTCAGGTCGAGCACGTCTACGTTCTTAAAATCAATTGCATGACTTTCGGCCTGTAGGGCAATATAGCCTTCGCCGAGGGGCGTATTGGCGCGGCTAATCCAGTAACTGGCATTGTCGATGTGGGCCGCTTTCCAGTCGTTTCCGGTATTCACAAATCCCCCGCCCACTTCCGGCCGTTCGTAGGTCAGCACTGTGTCGCCTTCAATGACATGATGCACGATGGAATCGCCCAGCACGATGGCTTCGGCAGTTACCCATTGGTCGCCGTCGTAGGTTTTGGAATCGGAGTCGGTGCAGTGTTCGGGCCGCAGTTTGCCCGTCATGTACACCTGTGTGCCGGGCGTGCAGAGGTTACCCGTGTGACGTTCCTGTGACGCCATACCGGCCTTCCCTAAACCGCCCAGCAACTGGAGTTCCAGCGAGACAGGGAACGTTTGCCCGATGGATAAACTTGCCGCCGACTGTGAGTGAACCATAACCCCACTGTTCCGAACATTCCACGTATCGCCACCGGGTGTTTGCTCGCCCACAAACCGATACGTAAACCGCACCCGGTAATACGAAAATGGCTTTTTGTAATACATGTGGCCGTACTTACCATCAAACGTTTTGTACTGATCGTAGGCAATCCGCAGCATACCCTTTTCGACGCGGAAGGTGTTTTTGTAGTTATCGTTGAGCGGCTGCCCGGCAATCTTGATGTCCCAGTCTTTGAGGTCTCTGCCATTAAAAAGGAGCACCCAGTCCTGGCGGTCGGCGGTTTTTTGGGCAAACGTTGTTGAGGTGGTTAGTATCAACCAGGCGATTGTATAGAGTAATTTTTTCATAGTTCATTCGAGTGTCAGGTTTTATGTGTCAAGTTGGTTTATGCGTCCGTATTTCTGCGTTAGCCAACTGCTCCGGTGGCCCGGCTGAAACCTGAAACAGTTAACTGTTATTTCATCACTTCAACCGTGTTCAACTCCGGCCCGCCACCATGATTGGCCGACCCGGCCACAATGTAAATTTTGCCTTCATGAACAACAGCCTGCGTCCCATGCCGACCTTGTTTCAGGGTAGGGCCTGTTATCCAGCGGTTGGTCTTCGGGTCAAAGCTCTCGGCTTCGTTATGGGAGAGCTGCTGTACGGTTTCGCCCCCGATTATCCAGACTTTGCCGCCCTGCGTAACGGCTGTAGCGCCCGCCCGTTGCGTAGGCAGGTTCGATGCCGCAGGCAGCGTTTCCCATCGGCCCGTTTTGAAGTCATATAGATCAACCTCAGCAATGGTTGTTTCCAGCACTTTATTAATTCGGGCGGTTGAGTTGCGACCACCCGCCAGATACAATTTATCCCCCACAACGGCGGCACTGATGTGGTCGCGGGTGCGGGGTGCATCGGCCAATTTCTTCCAGGTGTTCGTCTTCGGGTCGTACTCGTCTAACCAGGCCACATGACCGTCGTAATGCCCATCAGTGATGCCGCAGGCCATGTAAATCTTGTTGTTATAGACCACAACACCCGCCGAACCCCGCAGCCGATCGTTCGGAATTTCCGGTCCGGTCCGCCACTTGCCCTGTTTCGGACTGTAAATATAGATGGTTGGCAGGGGTGTTTCGTGCGGGTATTTCCCCTGAAATGCACCCATAACATATAATTCGCCCCCGTAAGTGATCGCCTGAAAATGATTCATTTCGACGGGTGGCGTGGGCAGTGTTTGCCAAACAAGCGTTTTGAGATTCAGGGCTTCTAAGGGTTTAATGCCGCGTCCGCCAACGGCATACAGACTGTCGCCAATGAGTGTAGCCGCGTTTTCATGGCGTGGCGAGCAGGCGTTTTGTGTCGTAATGGCTTGCCAGGTTTGTGCCTGAAGTGGTAGACTGCTAAGTAGAGTTGCGCAGGCGAACAAATATCGGTGCATGAGTAGGTTAGGAATTAGTCTTACTATTGAACTACATCATGTAAAGAAAACTATAGTATCTTTTACTGACTTGTAAGAAGAGTTATTTCTAACTATCGAAATGAATTGATTGATAATTCCGAGACCGATACTAATTTGACATCTATCATCTCTACATTAATTCCATAGACAATATCTATGTTTTCATAAAAACAATAAATAATAATTATATAACCAAACGCTTTAAATTTGACACGACAAGTAATAAACCATTATTCGAAATGGAAACAACCAGAAACCAGGATACCCAGGACCCAAGCGTATGGGACGTCAATGATCCAAGCCATGTTAACACCGTGGGAAAGTGTCCCTTTTCTGGTGGCGCTCAAAATAAAAGTGCGGGCGGAGGTACCAGAAATCGCGACTGGTGGCCTAATCAATTAAAATTGAACATCCTGCGTCAACATTCCTCGTTGTCCGATCCGATGGACGAGAACTTTGACTACGCTACCGAGTTCAACACCCTTGACCTGGCGGGCGTGAAGCAGGACATCGCCGAACTGATGACTACTTCCCAGGCCTGGTGGCCAGCCGATTACGGCCATTATGGCCCGTTCTTTATTCGGATGGCCTGGCACAGCGCCGGGACATACCGCATCGGGGATGGCCGGGGTGGCGCCAGCTCGGGCGACCAGCGCTTTGCTCCGCTGAACAGTTGGCCCGACAATACGAACCTCGACAAGGCGCGCTTACTGCTGTGGCCGATTAAACAGAAATACGGCCGGAAACTTTCGTGGGCCGACCTGATGATTCTTACCGGCAACGTAGCCCTGGAGACGATGGGCTTCAGGACGTTCGGTTTTGGCGGGGGCCGCGAGGATGTTTGGGAACCAGAGGAAGATGTCTACTGGGGTTCAGAAACCAAGTGGTTAGGCGACAATGTTCGGTATCCTGACCACGAAGAGCGTGTGCTGGAGTCTCCACTCGGCGCAGCCAATATGGGCCTCATCTACGTGAACCCGGAAGGACCGGGTGGCAATCCTGACCCCGTTGCTGCCGCGCACGATATTCGGGAGACCTTCGGGCGCATGGCCATGAACGACGAAGAAACCGTTGCCCTGATTGCGGGCGGACATACCTTCGGCAAGACCCACGGGGCTGCCGATCCCGGCAAGTACGTTGGCTCTGAACCCGCCGGTTCTGGCATTGAAGAGCAGAGCTTAGGCTGGAAAAACTCGTTTGGTGCCGGGCATGGCGCCCATACGATTACCAGCGGGCTTGAGGGGGCGTGGACGACGACACCCGCGCAATGGGGCCACGAATATTTCGAAAACCTGTTCGGATTCGACTGGGAACTGCACAAAGGACCGGGCGGAGCGCATCAGTGGCGACCGAAAGAAGGGGCTGGCGCAGGTACAGTACCCGATGCACACGACCCGTCAATCCGTCACGCACCGTTTATGCTGACGACCGACCTGTCGATGAAGGCCGACCCGGCGTATGAAAAAATCTCCAGACGCTTTCACGAGAATCCCGATGAGTTCGCTGACGCGTTTGCCCGGGCCTGGTTCAAACTGACGCACCGCGACATGGGGCCAATTGAGCGCTATCTCGGCCCGGAAGTACCAACCGAAGAGCTACTCTGGCAGGACCCTATCCCTGCTGTGACGCATACACTGGTTGATGAATCAGCCATTGGAGCCTTGAAAGAAAAGATTCTGGCGTCCGGCCTGTCGGTATCTCAATTAGTTTCCACCGCCTGGGCTTCGGCAACCACCTACCGCAACTCGGATAAGCGCGGTGGTACCAATGGGGGGCGGCTTCGTCTGGCACCGCAGAAGGATTGGGAAGCGAACAGTCCGGCTCAGCTAGCCAACGTGTTGAAGACGCTTGAAGGCATTCAACAGGCGTTTAATGGCGCTCACGGCGAAACGATGATTTCGATGGCCGATCTGATCGTGTTAGCTGGGTGTGCAGGCGTTGAACAGGCGGCTAAAAACGCCGGTCATGCCGTGACGGTGCCCTTCACGCCGGGACGTGGTGATGCGTCGCAGAAGCAAACGGATGTAGTCTCATTTGCTGCGCTGGAACCAGGGGCCGACGGGTTCCGCAACTATCTGAACGCTAAACATAAGTCGGCGGCTGAGGATATGCTGATCGATAGATCCCAATTGTTAACGCTGACCATACCCCAAATGACGGTGCTGATCGGTGGGATGCGTGTGCTTGATACGAACTTCGATCACTCGAAACACGGCGTTTTCACGAATCGTCCGGGCGCGCTTACCAATGATTATTTTGTTAATTTGCTGGACATGAATACGACCTGGCGAGCCACATCGGATGCTCAGAACGTATTCGTGGGGAGTGACCGGGTAACGGGTGAAATCGAGTGGACCGGTACCCGGGTTGATCTGATCTTCGGTTCGAACTCAGAGTTGCGGGCTATCGCCGAAGTCTACGGTTGCGGAGATTCGCAGGAGAAATTCGTGCGGGACTTTGTGGCCGCCTGGACGAAGGTGATGAATCTTGGCCGATTCGACCTGGTCTGATAAAAGGGTTCCCAACTGATTATGCACAAAAGGTGGTTTGGCAACAGGCTACCTTTTTTGTATTTAATTTCCTTGCACGGAAGCTCTCGTCGTGGTGTCAGGTTCTCAAACCTGACATTTAGCGGCAGTAATTGTGTCAGGTTTGAGAACCTGACACCACGACGTCGTAATCTGATACAAATGATCCCATGAATATTCAGCAACTCGAATACATTACAGCCGTCGATAATTTTCGTCATTTTGCTCAGGCTGCTGAACATTGCAACGTTACGCAGCCTACCCTATCCATGATGATTAAGAAACTCGAAGAGGAATTAGGAATAAAGATTTTTGATCGGACTAAACAGCCAATTATTCCAACAGCCATCGGACGCCAAATCATTGATCAGGGCAAACTAATTCTTCGGGAAGTGGGTCGGCTAAACGAAATGGCCAGGCAGTATAACGGGAATTTATCGGGCGAATTGAGAATTGGCATCATTCCAACCATTGCCCCTTATCTGCTGCCTCACGTTGTGCCAACTTTTATTGAGCATTACCCCGACATCCGGCTGCATATTTCGGAAATGATCACCGACCGAATCATTACCGAGCTTAAAACGGGTAGCTTAGATGTCGGTATTGTTGCATCCCTGTCAGACGACCCGGCCATCCAGGAAATACCGCTTTACAAAGAGTGTTTTTACGCCTATGTATCCGAAAAAACGAGTCTTTATAACAAACAATATATTCTGCCAGGCGATATAGACCCCAATGAACTTTGGTTACTGGAGGAAGGGCATTGTTTTCGGACGCAGATTCAGAAACTCTGTGAGTTGAGCCGTAACAGTACAGTCGGCGCCAGTTTTAATTATCGCTCCGGGAGCATCGAAACATTGATGCGGATGGTTGACCGGAACGGCGGTATTACCATTTTGCCTGAACTGGCTGTGCTCGAACTCCCGGAAGATCGGCGGAAATACATACGAAACTTCGAAGAACCGGAACCTACCCGCGAAGTCTGCCTGGCCGTTAACCGTAAACAGGTTAAAACCCGACTAACTGATTTATTAAAAGCCGCTATTCTAAAACACGCCCCGAATTGAGGGGTTAATCAGTTAATCAGTTAATTAGTTGATTAGTTAATTAGTTGCTGGCGCAGGTGTTGTTCCCGCGCCAGCAACTAATTAACTGATTAACTCACACCGGTATAACCGTTGAATTTTTCACGTCGGCCATCACGAAAAAACTGCTGATGTGCAGTGTTCCGGCAATGACCGACAGGTGTTCCTGATAGAATCGGTTGTAGGCCTCCATGTCGCGGCTGACAATTTTAAGGACATAATCGAACGTGCCCGATACCCGATTACACTCCATCACTTCGGGTAGGTCGCGCACGGCCTCATCAAAAGCCGTGAAGGCATCGCGGGTTTGCCGGTCGAGGGTGACCTGGCAATAGACCATCAATAGATTCCCGAGTTTTTTCTTGTTCAAAATCGTAACGTACCGGTCGATAACACCCTCACGTTCAAGGCGTTTGATGCGTTCATGCACCGGTGTTTTTGACAGGTTTATCTGCTGCCCGATTTCCTGAATGGTAAGTCGGGCGTTTTGTTGCAACAGGTTCAGAATTTTACGGTCAGTTTTGTCTAAAATCTCCATGGCGGCATTTTTACGGCTTCTCATTGCCAAATTAATAAATAACAGAACTATTTTCGATTGTCTGGCCAAGTATTAGTCATATTTCCTAAAAAAATGCCGTCTATCAGAAAATAGGTAGACTAAATTTACCTTTGTCGCATAGCATTGTGCAACATCCCAACGCACTCATTCATTATGGTTATTGGTGTTCCCAAAGAAATAAAAAACAACGAAAATCGCGTGGCACTGACACCCGCTGGTGTCACCGAACTGCGTAAGTATGGCCATACGGTCTACATACAGGTCAATGCCGGTGAAGGCAGCGGTTTTGAAGATGAAGAATATATTGCGGCTGGCGCCATCATGCTGCCGACCATCGAAGATGTGTATGCCATCGCCGAGATGATTATGAAGGTTAAAGAGCCCATTGCGGCTGAATATGACCTGATTAAAGAAGATCAATTGCTGTTCACCTATTTCCACTTTGCCTCGTCGGAAGAACTGACACAGGCCATGCTGGCAAAAGGAGCCGTTTGCTTGGCCTATGAAACCGTTGAGCGGCCCGACCGCAGCCTGCCCTTGCTGGTACCCATGTCGGAAGTAGCGGGCCGGATGGCCATTCAGGAAGGAGCTAAATACCTCGAAAAACCCCTGAAAGGCCGGGGCATTCTGCTCGGTGGCGTGCCGGGTGTGAAACCCGCCAACGTGCTGATTCTGGGGGGCGGTATTGTGGGTACGCAGGCCGCTAAAATGGCCGCCGGGTTGGGCGCCCATGTGACCATCATGGATGTTAGCCTGGCGCGTCTGCGCTACCTGTCCGACATTATGCCGCCTAACGTGCAAACCATGATGTCGAACGAATACAACATTCGCGAGATGATTAAAGTCTGCGACCTGATAGTTGGGGCGGTCCTGATTCCGGGTGCCAAAGCGCCACACCTGATCACCCGGGCCATGCTCAAGGAAATGCGGGCCGGTACGGTGCTGGTCGACGTAGCCGTTGACCAGGGTGGCTGCATTGAAACCTGCCAGCCCACGACCCACGAAAATCCGACCTACATTATTGATGGCATTGTGCATTACTGCGTGGCCAACATGCCCGGCGCCGTGCCCTACACCAGTACCCTGGCATTAACGAACGCGACCTTACCCTATGCCCTGCAACTGGCCAACAAAGGCTGGCAACAGGCTTGCCGCGACAATATGGACCTCAAACTGGGCCTGAACATCGTAGATGGTAAGGTTGTCTACAAAGGCGTTGCTGATGCCTTCGGCCTGCCCCTCACCGACGTAAGCACCGTGCTGACCGAAGAGGAATTAACGCAATAAAACATTACCTATTCATCGACAGACGTGGCCGCATTCGGAAGAGTGCGGCCTTTTTTATGGGACGATTTTGTTAACTTACTGGCGCACTGTCATTGACCATGGAATCACAACCCAAAGCAGCTATCCCTACCCTCTATGAATGGGCCGGTGGTATGGGAAAATTTGAAGCCTGGACCGATTTATTCTATCAGCGCGTTCGGGAAGATTCGATTTTGGAACCCGTTTTTCGGGGTATGTCACCCGACCACGCCCGGCATGTGGCCCATTTTATTGCCGAAGTATTTCGGGGACCAACTACGTACAGCCGTACCGAAGGCAGCCATTACGAGATGATTCACAAGCACTTGGGTAAACACCTGACCGAAGGGCAACGCCAGCGCTGGATTGGGTTAATTCTGGACACGGCTGATGTTGTGGGACTGCCCGATGACCCGGAGTTCCGTTCGGCTTTGGTTGGCTATTTAGAATGGGGTTCCCGCCTGGCGGTCATCAACTCAAAAGCGGATGCTGTTCCTGAAGCCCACGATGCACCCATGCCTGCCTGGGGCTGGGGCGAAACCGGTGGGCCTTACCTGCCTTAACTACCCAGTTCCTGCTGAACTAACGCCTGCCATTCTTCTGCCAGCGTTCCGTCGAAAAACGGTGCTTTAGCCCGCCGATACCAGTAGTTTGCATTGAAGCGGTCACCTTCTTTCCGATGCAGATACGCATGAAGTCGGTCGTAGGCCTGAATTCCCTCACGGCTTTGGGCAATGGTATGGGCTTGCTCCCAGTTAGCGTTGGCATCGTACCAAAGCCCCTGCAAAACAGGATGCAGGTCGGTGGGTGGCTGTGGCTGTGCGAGCGATGCGGTAAATTGATCGAGTGTCATTATTGGCTCGTTTTAGGTGGGAATGAGGCTTTTACATACGGTTCATAGGCGGGCGTAACAAAAATCGTGTAGGTAGCCAACCGCACCGAGCGGTAAGGGTGCTTCATAACGCGCGGCAGTCGTTTACCCAGTTTCTGAAAATCATTGTTCGGAATAATGGCTAAATCGGCATCCTCCCACTGGTTTTCGGTTGGCCAGATGTTGTAATGTTTGTGAAAAAACGGAATCAGATAATCGAACACAAACACATTTGACCGGACCGGAATCGTTCTGGCTAATTTCTCAATGATGGCCACATCCGACGCGGGCAACATCGATTCTTTTTGCGGGTCGAACCGGTGTCGGACTATATCGCGCAGCGCAGAAACCAACCGAAAATCGGGCCGGGCGTACTGAACAATTGGCGGTTGGATAGCCATCAGTAACAAGCCGATCAGCGCCGGTTGCCAGCGGGGCGCTGCCCGTTCCCCGGCCCCAAACAATACCCAAATCATCAGCACATACACCACCGAAAACGCATACACCAGCACGAACCGGGGCGGCCACGTCAGGGAAACCTGTTCAAAAAGCGCGTTGGTGCCGTAGTAGGTGGCGCCCTGCACCCAGTTGGAGAGCAGCAAAGCCAATTGCGCCACCGCATAGACCAGCAAAACGCTGCCCGTTTGTCGCCAGCCTGTGCGGGCTAATCCATACAGCATCAGGCCGATGGACGGGAGCAGCAGTAAAAACGTCTGGGCCAGCAGCAGCAGATTTGTACGGATAAATACTTTATTGTGCAAACCAGCCCCGATGGCGTTAAGCGCCTGCTGCAAGCGGGGTTCCGGTTCGGCCGAATGGTTTTTGTATGATAAAAACGCCATGCCCGCCACAAACACAGCCGCCCAGCCAGCGAGTACAATCCAGAATCTGCGCTCGGTCAGAATGCCGAAAATGGTTCGCTGACGATTGCTTAGTAAGTACTGAATGCACAAAAAAGCCAGGTGAAGAGCCCCCGCCAGCAAGGCGCCATCTTCTTTCACCAGCACCAGCAGTGCGGCTGCCAGCCCGAACAAGCGGGTTTGGTAGGTGAATAGCGAAAGCAAAAACAGCAGCGAAAGTGGAAAGTAGGTCAATTCGGGGTGCCAGCCAATGCCGGGGTGGTCGTTCAGCCAGAACCAAACCGGCCCCAGCAGCAATACGGCCACCAGAAGCCAGACTGCCCAGCCAGCCAGTTGTCGGCTCAGGTGGCGAAGCAACAGCCCGTAACTTAGTAAAGACAGGCCGAGTTGAACGATAAAGGCTCCGTAGGCTCCGCTAACATAGATGAGCGGCCCCCAGAGGAGCATGGCGTAGTTGTTGTGAATCCGATCATCATAGCCCCAGATGTTTTCGTAGAGCAACGGGCGGCCATTCAGCCAGCTACACGACGCCTGAAGGAAGATATACATGTCGTTGTAGGTATAATACAACGCCTGAAATCGAAGCACTTTAAACCAGAAAAACAAGAGTAACAGTAGGCTGCTGACAGCAACCGGGGCAATCCATTTTGATCTCATACGGTAAGGAAACGAGCAGCGTCAGCAGATGAACGGCCCATTGAACGGGGCAAACTTACGGCAATTCGTGATTTGAGCAGTGGGCGGGGAAGGTTTGGTATGGACAGGCTCATGGGGTTAACAGGCGTTTTAGCTGCCTGAATTCCTGTTAATCCTGTAATCCTGTCAGAAAAGTCAAATTTATTCTGCTCTTTACAACCAGTCGGTTCGGAGAATGCCGTTGAGTTGTTCGTAGGGCACGGTCACTTCAATCGGCCCCACAGCATAAGCCGCAATTTCGTAGGGGTTGTAATAAAAAACCAACCCTTCGTGACTCATACCGACATTACCCGGCAGAAAAAACCGGCCATCGCGCAGAAAATACCCCTGCTCTTCGAGGTTATTCTGCGATGACAACGCCTGTTGTTTCCGAAACGCTTTCTCAACCACATTAAGTAAAGCTGTCGTATCAGATACCATGTCGGCCAGCGTAAGCATACGGCCCGTTTCGCGGTCGAAGGTATAAAACGATAGATTGGAATTAGGATGCGCCCCGCCCGTATAAGCAAAGGTCTCATACTTGACCGTCAACGTTTTCGACCCGGCATGAACCGTGTCAGCGATGGTTTTTATTTCCCAGCAGCCCCCTAAGTTGCCCATGTCTTTCCGCACCGTTTCATAGTCGGTGGCAAACAGGTTGGCGGCTTTGGCTAAATTGGTCTGGGCATCAGGGTGGTCGGCAACGGTAGCACTGTCGAGCAAATCGACCACGGTATCAATAGCCAACAAGGTTAAACTATCATTGATTTTTCGCGCTCCTTCCGAATCGTCCGTCAGCAGGAAATAGGATACCGACAGGTCAACTCCCTGATTAATTGTGGTGTCGCACCGAGTTGACCCCGTCAGGGTATAGTGCTGCCGCCCCAGCACCGGCGGGTCGGAAGTCGTTGACTGACAGGCTGAAAATAACCCAATAGAACTGAAAAGAAATGCCGTGAGTAAAGACTTCATGAAGAGGATGCTGTCGTCGATAAGGCAAACAGGCACCGAACCGGCTGGCCTGCCTTATTCTACAAACTTAGCAAATCTTTGAACCGAATCGCCTGTCGGCGGCTAATTTCGATTTTATCACCCCCCCGCAGCGTTACCAGGAGTCCCCCACTAAACCAGGGTTCAATTTTCTCAATCCATTGCAGATTGATGATGTGCTTTCGGTTGGCCCGAAAAAATGTGGCCGGATTGAGTCGGTCCTCGAGCGCATTTAATGACTTGAGAACCAGCGGCTTTTGGTCGTCGAAGTACAGCCGCACATAATTGCCCATCGACTCGAACAGCCGCACTTTACCTAATTTGACGAACCAGCATTTTTCGCCATCCTTCACAAATACCTGGTCGTTTTCGCCCAGCATTTTCGTGGACGAACCCAATGAGGTGCCGTTATTTTCGGGAATATGCTGCTCCTCTTCAACCCGGTGGATCGCTTCGGAGAGTCGGGCCAGTTCAACGGGTTTAAGCAGGTAGTCGAGTGCGTTGAACTCAAAGGCTTTAATGGCATACTCGTCAAACGCGGTTGTGAAAATAACTTCCGGCGTTTTGCCTTCAATGGCCTGCAACAGCTCAAAACCGTTTTTGCCGGGCATCTGAATGTCTAAAAACAGAAGCTCCGGCTCCAGTTCATCAATCATGGGCAGGGCCTCGTCGGCGTTGGCAGCTTCGCCGATGATTTGAATTTTTGGGAAGTTTTCGAGCAGCCGGCGCAGTTCATTGCGGGCTAAACGTTCGTCGTCAATAATGAGTGTTTTCATACATAAATGAAGAGCGAGAGAGTGAAGAATAAAAAGGAATGAAGAAGATGGGTTTATTCTTCACTTTTCACCGCACGGGCGGCCCGGTCTTCATTCTTCACTTTTTCTCGTCGGAAAATGCCCTCCGACTGGGCAGGAATGGTTATATCAGCACAAACGGTCGGCCCATCGTGTTCCGGCAATCCGGTGTAGTTGGTGTCTTCTTGAAAAATATGAAACTGGGCATCTGGGCCGTAGAGTAATTCAAGGCGCTGGGCGGTGTTCGCCAGGCCAAACCCACCGGAGGCTTCCTTGTCGCCCAGAACACCCGTATTTCGGATGGTAATGTGCAATTTATCGGTTAGAATACTGGATTTGATTTCAACGAATCCACCCCCAATGGCCGTCGAAACGCCATGCTTGATGGCGTTCTCGACCAGCGTCTGGAGCATCATGGGGGGCACCTGCCAGAACAGCGTTCGCCCGTCGAGGTCGATCCGGCAGGTCAGCCGGTCTTCGTAGCGGATTTTTTCGAGGGCTAAATAATCCTCTACCGTTTTGATTTCTTCGCGCAGTTCGACCGTTTTTCGCCGGTCGGCGAGCAGCGAGTTGCGGAGCAGATTGGAGAGCTGCGTGATGCCCTGCTGAGCCTTGGTGGGGTTTTCGTAGATTAACGCCCGGATGCTGTTGAGGGCGTTGAACACAAAGTGCGGATTTAACTGCGAGCGCAGGACTTTCGCTTCTGTTTCGCGGATGCTGGTTTTCAGAAGGATACGTTCGATTTCGGCATTCCGGTTCTCCTCAACGTAGTGGTAGGCCGTATAGCCGAGTACCCACGCCAGTATGGTTTTGCCCCAGCTAATGATGTAGCCAATGACCAGCCAGGGTTCGTCGACCATCCGCTGCGGAACCAGTATCCGATCAATGGGCAGGTTCAGCATGGTCATAATAAGGGACATGATAAACACGGACATGAGCACCCGGGGAGCCAGCCGAAAGAACGGCAGCCGCACCCAGTTCCACCGCCGAATCATCAGCCGATAGAGGTGAGTAAGGGTTATACCCAGAAAAATATTGGCGATGGCTAAGTAAAGAAAGTCGGGATCAAAGCCGCCCTCCAGTACATAGGCCAGATACTCCACTAAAATCAGGAGTGACCAGCCAAAAAGTTGACAAAACCAATAGATTCTCTGCTTCGACATCCCGATGTCATTTAACCGTCACTACCGGACAATAAGCGAATATACGGGATGCTCCAGTAAACGGATTAGATAATACACTAATGGAGAAAAAGGAGGAGGAAAGGAAAAAAGCAGGAAGACAGACCGGAAGCAATTCTGTTCCGCCCCTTCTCTGCCTTCCTCCTTTTTCAGGCCATGGCCAGCGAGAGCAGGTGAGCGGTGTCGTTGGCCAGTTCGATGGTGAACGTTGCCGAATCGTAGTCGTACCGGAGTTTGTAGAGACATAGATTACTGTGCTCAAAGTGGTCCATTATCGACAGGGGCTGGTTGGTGAGCCAGCACAGTAAGATACGCATGGCTCGCCCGTGCATGGTAATCAGGATGGTTTCTTCGTCGGGATGCGAAAGAATTATGTCCATAGCCACTTTTTGCCGAACGCTGACCTGGTCGGGGCTTTCGCCCCCGTCGGTGGTTTGGGCCGAATTGCCCGACGCCCAGGCGTCAATCAGGCTGCGGTAATATTCGTTCTCCAGATTGCCGGGCGCTTTCCCTTCCATTACCCCCCAGCTAATTTCGTTCAGGCCGGTAAGTTTCTCGTAGGGCAGGCCGAGGTCGATAAATGGTTCGGCGGTCTGATAGGTACGTTTTAGACCCGATATATAAATCTTGTTGAAGGGCACATGCTGGTAGGCCAGAAAAAAGGCCATTGCCTGTGCCCTTCCCATCTCGTTCAGGTCCGAATCGACCCCGCTGCCCTGCACCACGCCCCGCCGGTTGTAGTCGGTTTCGCCGTGGCGAATCAGATAAATTGTTTTATGTGTCAAGCGTAATGCAGCGTCAATGGGCAAATTTCCCCAAATTTGACCCTCAAAATTACGCATTTATTTGTTTCATGTTCCAGGTTTCAGGTTTACTGGATGAAACCTGAAACCTGGAACATGAAACAGTTTAACCCTACTATGCATGAAAGCTGGCTTCGACTTAACTACCCTTTCGTTTATTGATACTGATTCCATGGGCAAACACCTCGGCATCGAGTTCGTGGAAGCGGGCGAAGGCTACCTGATTGCCCGGATGCCGGTCGATAAGCGCACCCAACAGCCGTTTGGTATTTTGCACGGGGGGGCATCGGTGGTGCTGGCCGAAACGCTGGGCAGTGTGGCCTCCTGGATGCTGTTAGACGACCCGAACACCCAGCGGGCGGTGGGGCTGGAAATCAACGCCAACCACATCCGTTCGGTACGCCAGGGCTGGGTATATGGCCGCTGCACGCCCATTCATACGGGTCGCACCACCCACGTCTGGGACATCCGCATCACCGACGAGCTGGGCAAACTCGTGTGCGTGAGCCGCCTGACGATTGCTGTAATTGGGAGTTAGGAAGATATGTAATAAGTATAGACCCTGCCGAATACATTTCGATTTGGTTAACTTTGTTTACCTATTAATCATACTGTGATGCAAACCAGCCAGCCCCTTTCCAATCTTCAGTTAGAATTGCTAAAGGTCTTCTCCCGTAATGTTCCTGATGAGGATTTAAAGGCAATTAAGGCGTTATTATCCAACTACTTTGCTCAGAAAGCGGCACAGTTAGCTGATGACGTTTGGGACCAAGAAGGCTTTACGGAAGAAAAAATGAACGAATGGCGGCAAAGACACTTACGTACTGACTATAAAGCTCGCCAAAAAGACGATGCTCAATCATGAGAGTCGTGATTGATACAAATCAACTACTTAGTTCTATTTCGCCAAAATCTACATCTCACTGGTTGTACGAAGCTATTTTTTCTGGACGATTTACGCTCTGCGTAACGACTGATATATTAGAAGAATACGACGAGATTATTGAGTGGGGATTTCGCCGACGCGACGTAGCAGACAATGTGCTTGAAGCCTTGATCAATTCGCCGTTTGTAGAAAAGATAAATGTGTCTTTCTTCTGGTGGTTTATTAACGTTGACCCTGACGATAACAAATTTTCTGACTGCGCCATAGCCTCTGGTGCTGACTATTTAGTGACGGAAGACAAGCATTTCGACGTACTGGCAGAAATTGACTTCCCCAAAGTTAATGTAGTTAGTTTAGGCGGGTTTCGTCAGATTCTGAATGCTTGACGAGTCCATCAATAATCACTAAATAGTTTATGTCTACGCCATTTGCATTACCGATAGGTAAGGTAAACTCGTGTGTGTAAGCCGTTTGACGATTGCTGTAATTGGGGGGTAGCAGGGCTACCCTCCCGGTTCGCTTTTTTCAAAATGTGCCCACAGAGACCGTTTGGAATAAGTCAGTACGTTATCCGGCATCGCCATTTTTAGGGTCTGTCCATTCGTATTCCTGTTCTAACATAGCCTTGCCAGTCTACACGAGTTTCGATAGTCAACCCCTTTCCGTACCTTCGCCCTCCCAAACTACGCAACAAAACCAGCCTCAACAGCATAACCCGTATGCAGCAAAAAATCCGGCGCGAAGATGCCCTCGACTACCACGCCAAGGGTCGTCCAGGCAAACTCGAAGTCGTTCCTTCCAAAGAATACAGCACCCAGCGCGACCTTTCCTTAGCTTACTCGCCGGGTGTGGCCGAGCCGTGTCTGGCCATCGAAATCAACCCCGACGATGCGTATAAATACACGGCCAAAGGAAATCTCGTAGCCGTGATCAGCAACGGTACTGCCGTGCTTGGCTTAGGCAACATTGGCCCTGCCGCCAGCAAACCCGTTATGGAAGGTAAGGGGCTGCTGTTCAAGATTTATGCCGACATCGACGTATTCGACATTGAACTGAATACCACGAACATCGACGAATTTGTTCGGACGGTAACGATTATGGAACCCACGTTTGGTGGCGTAAACCTGGAGGACATCAAAGCCCCGGAATGTTTCGAGATTGAGGAACGGCTCAAGCGCGACATGAACATTCCGGTCATGCACGACGACCAGCACGGCACGGCCATCGTGAGCGGGGCGGCCCTGCTCAACGCCCTCGAACTGGTGCATAAGCCCATCGAAACCGCGCAGTTTGTGATCTTAGGCGCCGGAGCAGCCGCCATTTCGTGCGCCCGCCAGTATGTGGCCCTGGGCGCTAAATACGAAAACATGGTGATGTTCGACGTGAACGGCCCGCTCCGCACCGACCGCACCGATCTGAGTGAGATTATGCGCCCGTTCGCGACGACCCGAAACATTCAGTCGCTGGCCGATGCTTTCGCCGGGGCCGATGTGTTTGTGGGCTTATCGAAGGGAAACATCGTGAGTCAGGACCTGATTCGGCTGATGGCAACCGACGCCATTGTGTTTGCGATGGCCAACCCGAACCCCGAAATCAGCTACGACGATGCAATGGCTGCCCGGCCCGACATCATCATGGCTACGGGCCGCTCCGATTACCCCAATCAGGTCAATAACGTCCTCGGATTTCCCTACATTTTCCGGGGTGCGCTCGACGTTCGGGCGACCGAGATCAACGAAGCCATGAAATTAGCGGCTACCTACGCGCTGGCCGACTTAGCGAAAAAACCCGTGCCGGATTTGGTTAATCTGGCCTATGGCGAATCGAACATGATTTTCGGGCGGACGTACATTTTACCCAAACCCGTTGACCCACGTTTGCTGTCGACGGTGGCCCCGGCGGTGGCCAAAGCGGCTATCGAGTCGGGCATGGCGCGATTGCCCATTACGGACTGGGATGCGTATGAGCAGCAACTGGCCCGGCGGCTGGGGCAGGACAACCAGATTTCGCGGGTTATCCTGACCAAAGCCAAAGCCAGCCCGAAGCGGGTGGTGTTTGCCGATGCCGAAAACCTGAAGGTACTGAAAGCCGCGCAACAGGTTCGGGATGAGGGCATTGCTCATCCAATTCTGCTGGGCGAACGGGCCAAAATTGAACAGCTTATTCAGGAAAACAGCCTTGATTTAGGGACTATTCCTATTGTCGATCTGCGTGCCCCGGAGCAGGAGCATCTGATTGATCGATTCAGTGACGTGTATTTCGACAAGCGCAAACGCAAAGGAGTGAGCACGGTCGAAGCACGGAAGATGATGTATTACCGCAACTATTTCGGTGCCATGATGGTCGAAACGGGCGAGGCTGATGCGCTGATTTCGGGATTAACGCGCTCCTATCCCGACACCATCCGACCTGCGTTGCAGATAATTGGCAAAGAGCCGGGCGTGAAAAAAGTAGCCGGGATGTACATCCTGCTCACCAAACGCGGGCCGCTGTTCTTCTCCGACACGACGGTAAACTTCAACCCGACTGCCGAGGAAATTGTTGAAATAACTGAACTAACCGCCCGCACCGTAGAGCGGTTCAACATTAAGCCGCGCGTTGCCTTAGTGGCCTACTCGAACTTCGGCAGCGCCAAAGGCGACGATGCCGAGAAAATGAACCGCGCCGTTGAGATTTTGCAACACAAACACCCCGACATGGTTGTGGATGGCGAAATTCAGGCACACTTAGCCTTCAATACAGAGTTGCTGCAACAGAATCACCCGTTCAGCAAGTTGGCGGGCGAAGGTGCCAACACGCTTATTTTCCCGAATCTGTCGGCGGCTAACATTGCGTACAACCTGATGAGCGAAGCTGCTGGTTTCGACGCCATCGGCCCAATTTTACTCGGCATTCGCAAGCCGGTTTACGTGTTGCAGTTAGGGTCATCTGAACGCGAAATCGTTAACATGGTGGCCATCGCCGTGGTCGAAGCACAGGGTAAATAATTATGAATGAATAATGTACAATGAAGAATGGCTAATGACTCAAGTCACAGCCGCAGCATTCATTGTACATTATTCATTATTCATTTCTAATATGGCACGCATCTTAACCGGTATCCAATCCAGCGGGCGACCGCACTTAGGCAATATTCTGGGGGCTATCAGGCCCGCTATTGAGTTATCGAAACAGCCTGATAACGAGTCGTTTCTGTTCATTGCCGACCTTCATTCCTTAGTCTCTATTAAGGATGGGCCGACACGCCGGGAGTTCACACGGGCGGTGGCCGCAACCTGGCTGGCCTTTGGGTTAGATACGGTCAAGAACACGTTCTGGCGGCAGTCGCGGGTGGCGGAGCATACCGAACTGGCCTGGCATTTAAGCTGCTTCACGCCCATGCCGATGCTCAACAATGCAACCTCATTCAAGGAAAAATCAGACCGGGCTACCGGGGCAGTCAATACCGGTTTATTTGTCTATCCGGTGTTGCAGGCGGCTGATATTCTGCTGTATGATGCCGAAATCATTCCCGTTGGCAAAGATCAGCGGCAGCATATCGAAATGACCCGCGACATTGCCAGTGCGGTCAACCGGCAGTATGACAGCGAGGTGTTTGTGCTGCCCGAACCCCGCATCGACGAGCGGCTGATGACCATTCCCGGCATCGACGGGGCCAAGATGAGCAAGTCCTACAACAACTACATTGATATCTTTCTGCCCGCCAATGAGTTATGGAAGGTGATTAAGAAAATTAAATCGGATTCAACACCCCTCGAAGAACCGAAAAACCCCGACACTGACATCACCTTCCAGTTGTATTCGCTGCTGGCCTCCGACGGGCAGGTTGCCGAACTACGCAGCTTGTATGAAGGCGGAAATTACGGCTACGGAACAGCGAAAAAAGCGTTTTACGAACTTATCATCGAACAGTTTGCTGCCGAGCGCGAACGCTTTAATTATTATACGATTGAAAACCCCGACGCCCTCGAAGCCGAACTTCGGGCAGGTGAAGAAAAAGCCCGTGCCGTTGCCGGACAAACCATTGCACGCGTTCGGGAAAAGCTGGGATTTAATTAGTCGATTCGTGAACAACTACCGTTAACTCACTTCATTTGGAGGAAGGGTGTGGATTTGTTTACTTTCAGGCAGTTAGCTAAACCAATAGTTAACAAGTAGTTAATATCCACTAACCTTCCACTATGAACACCCTATCTACGCCCTGTAGCCTGAACTCCGTTCGGCTAAATCCTCGTGAACGTGAATTTCTACGGTTTGCCTGCTCCGAATTGACCTACGTCCAAATCGCCGACCGCATGTGTGTCAGCCCCCGCACGATAGATGGCTACCGGGAAGCCTTATTTACCCGCGTCAATGTGAAGAGCCGGGTCGGCCTGGCATTGTGGGCAGTGCGGACGGGCGTGGTGGTGTTGTGAGAGCGGACGCGTTTAAGCTCATCTGTTAATAGGGGCTTAAACGCGTTCCTTCCTCTACTTAGCCGGGTCGGGATTACCCGGCGGGCGACGGGCCGTATTGCGGATATTGACCAGTTTAAGCAATAAATCGAACCAGAACGGAGCACCGAACGAAAGGGCTGCAGCGGTGAGCAGCCAGCCGAACAAAGCAAGCAAACCGCTTTGTCCGGGCTGCAATTTCGGCCATGTCAATGAGCTTGATTTATCAGTTGGCCACTCCCAGCCAATGGGTAGTTTGAGATCAGCTATACGACTTTGTACGAACTTTATATAATAAGATTGTACGGCTAAACTATCTGCACCAGTCAGGTTAGATTTTATAACAAATAGGGAATCAGTATTTCCTGTTTTTGACGTAGCGGAATCGGGCTTCACTAATGTACTGTCATAGCTGTGAAGATATTTTCCAAATGTAGTGTCTTTTCCAAATGATTCTCCACCCGTTTTAGTCGTGTTAATAGCTTCAGCTACCAGCCGTTCACGCAGTCCATTATCATTGAAAATCCGGCTGGCCAGGTGAATCGTATCCACATTTAGAAGCAACGCTACCAGAGCCGATACAATCCGCACAACCCATAACGCATTCTGCTTGAACCAGCCCGACACTTGCTCCATGTAGCCGTTGTACCATTTTTCCAACTCAGCTTTGAAGGTTTGAAAATCGTCGGATTTGGCAAGGATGGGTTCGATTAACTCATTGATAGGTTGGTATTTAGGCTTGAGTAGCGCCAGTTGAATGGATTTCATCGTCTGCTGCGTGGCGGTTAATCTACGCGACGCAGGCCCTCCTGCTTTTACTAACAGATCAATCAGCACCGTTGAAAATGAGTCGGCAGAAAGATAGGTAATGGGCTTGGAAACACGCCAGAATTTGCCTTCTTTGACACTCGTCAGTTTGTGGCTAAAGAAATCGCCGGCTATGGTTGTTCCCAGTAATTTATCAAGAGCAAGTCGAAGCAATTTTGCCCGCTGTTCAAGAACAGTGTTAATCAATTCGACAATGCCCGAAACAAAAATGCTGAAAACGAAAAAAATAAAAATCAGCGCAATAGCTACATCCAGCAGAGTAAATACATTGATGTTCATCATCTGGAAAGAGTTAAGGATAAACTGACTAAACTAAGTGGCATCTAAAGCGAGTGGTCAGTAAAGTTGAGAAACCGGTTTAGCCTATGCAAGCGTAAAAACACCCTTTTTAGTCCAGAAAAAAACTTGTATAGCGCTTATTAGCGCAGGAGCAGGCAGTCCGCCGGAATTTTGCTTATTTTGCCCATTCCAACAACCCTGCCTTATGCTAAACCTCGGCTTTGTTTCGGCCATTCTCGCTGATTATGACCTGAATGGCGTTCTGAAATTCGCGTCGGAGTACCAGTTCAAGTGCGTTGAACTGATGTGCTGGCCCACCAACAATGCCGACGCCCGCCGGTATGCGGGCGTGACCCATGTAGATGTCGACGATCTGCACCCTGAGCAGATTCGCACCTTAACGCGACTGCATCACGTGTCGATTTCGGGGCTGGGCTACTACCCCAACCCGCTCGACCCGAACCGGGAGCAGGCCGAATTTTACCGCGAACACCTCAAAAAAGTCATTCGGACGGCTGCCAAACTGAGTGTTCCGGTCGTCAACACCTTCATTGGCCGGAATCCGTTGCTCAATATTGCCGATAACCTGAAATTGTATGCCGAACACTGGCCCGGCATTGTGAAGGTAGCCGAGGAGTGTAACGTGAAAATTGGTATCGAAAACTGCCCCATGTGGTTTACCGGCGACGAGTGGCCGGGTGGCAAAAACCTCGCCACCACACCCGCCATCTGGGACCGCATGTTTGAGATTATTCCCTCGCGGGCGCTGGGGCTCAACTACGACCCCAGCCATCTGATCTGGCAGATGATGGACGAAGTCCGGCCCATTTATGATTACCGCGACCGGCTGCACCACATTCACCTCAAAGACGCTAAACTCTATCCTGACAAACTTAACCGGGTGGGCATCATGGCGAATCCGCTGGAGTATCACTCGCCCAAATTGCCCGGTTTGGGCGATGTGCGCTGGCGTGATTTCTTTGCGGCTCTGACCGATGTTGGCTATCGGGGGCCAGTATGCATTGAGGTGGAAGATAAGGCGTTTGAAGGCAGCCCCGACGACGTAAAATCTGCCATTCTGACCGCCCGGAACTACCTGGGCCAGTTTTTAGTGCTATAAGCCACCCGGCAGCTTGATTTTCCTCACCTTAGACGTCCTTCCTGCATGAAGCGAGTAACTACCATTGACGTAACGCGCGGCTTAGTCATGGTCATCATGGCGTTAGACCACGTCCGCGACCTGCTGCATATTCCGGCCTTAACCCAGAACCCCACCGATTTCAATACCACAACACCCGCCCTGTTCATGACCCGGTGGATTACGCACCTGTGCGCGCCAACCTTTGTTTTCTTGTCGGGAACGTCGGCCTACCTATCGCTGAAACAACGAAATACGACTGCGGGGTCCAACGCATCGGCCCGGCAGTTCATGCTGAAACGGGGCCTGGTGTTAATTGTGCTCGAACTAACGATTATCAACTTTGCTTTCTGGTTCGACATTCGCATTCAAACCATTATGTTACAGGTCATTTATGCCATCGGTGGTGGCCTGGTTCTGCTTTCCTTACTGACGCGATTGCCCGTCAGATGGCTAATGATTATCGGGTTGGTAATTGTGTTTGGCCATAATCTCCTGCAACTTGTGCCTGCGTTTACCAATCCGGCAGCCCGGCTGGGGTGGGCCTTGCTGTTCCGACCGGATTTTTTTCCGGTTAGTCCGGCGTTTGCCCTGTTAATAAACTATCCTGTGATTCCCTGGCTGGGAATTATGCTGGTGGGCTTTGCCTGCGGGCAACTTATGGAACGCCCCATTGAGCAACGAAAACCCTGGCTGCTACGGTTTGGGCTGGTCGCACTGGGTCTGTTTGTCCTGCTCCGCTTCGTCAATCTATACGGCGACCCAGCCCCCTGGACCACTCAGAAAACCGAATTGTTTACCTTCCTGTCGTTTATCAACGTCACCAAGTACCCGCCCTCGCTGCAGTATGCCCTGCTGCTGTTGGGCATTATGTTCCTAATTCTGTCGGCGGCCGATGGGGTCAACAACGCTCTCACGCGCTGGCTGATGGTGTACGGAAAAGTGCCGATGTTTTATTACATCCTGCACTGGTATCTGGTGCATCTGTCAATGCTGGTAATGGCGTTTGGGCAAGGGTATTCCTGGGCCGATGTTCCGTCGGGCCCTATGAATTTTGGCCGACCCGATGGCGCGGGCGTTTCGCTTGGTTGGGTATATGTTGTCTGGGCAGGTCTGGTGTTGCTGCTGTATCCAGCCTGCAAGTGGTATGGCCGCTACAAACCGTCTCACCCGGAAATTGGGTGGCTGCGGTATGTGTGAGGGTTGAAATTGAGACGGTGCTGGCGGAGATACTGGAGGAGTAACTTTCTTTGGTATTCTGATAATCAATCACCGCTGAAACAATTCTTCCACGGTCATCTGCAATTCGGGTAGGGCGGGGGCCGCACTCAGCATATCGTCGTCGGTGCAGATGGTAACGGTTTTGGGGGAGGTATAAACGTAAACCTCCTTGTACAATGGGTACACCCACCAGACAACCTGCACACCGGCATCAAAGTATTCATGAAGTTTTACAATGCCTTTGTGCTCACTGTCGCTCTCGGAAGCAAACTCCACCACGAACCTGGGAACCACTTTAACATCAGCGTTCATTTGCCGGAGTTGTTCATTGTCGAAGAATGAAACGTCCGGTCGGCGCAGTTGCCTGTTCGTTACCCACGAATCCATTTCTGGACGTAGTCGCCACCCGTTTTGAAAAGCAGATGTTTTAACAAACAGATTTTCGAGATTCGTTAAAAGGTAGTTCTCATCCTGTCTCATTCCAGTGGTGGGTTCAAGTACGCCGTCGTTAAACTCATAGACGTAGTTGTCGTCCGATTCCCAACGCAGAAAATCGGCCTTGCTCATCGTCTGACCAGCGTATTTGGGAACCCCATAACGGTCGTTGTGTACTTCGGCTATCATCGTTCGGCTTGTGCGGCTATTTTTACCAAAGATAAACAAAAGCGCCGAACCTCCCGGCCCGGCGCTTTCTCAAAACTCATGCTGGTTTACTGGTTCACCGGCATCAGCCGGAATACGTAACCGGGCGTTTCGACCGATACATACACGTAGCCATCAGGCCCCATTTCCACGTTTCGAACACGCCCGATGTTTTTCAGCAGGTTCTCCTGTTTCACGACTTTATTGCCGTCCATGACTACCCGGTTGAGGTACTGAAACCGCAGCGAGCCAATCAGCAGATTGTCTTTCCAGCCGGGGTATTTAGCCCCCTCGATGAAGGCCATCCCCGATGGGCCAATGGATGGAAGCCAGTAGGTAACCGGCTGCTCCATACCCTCTTTGGCCGTGAGGTTGGTAATGGGTTTGCCGTCGTAATTGATGCCATAGCAAATGACCGGCCAGCCGTAATTGCTGCCTTTCTTAATCATGTTCAGCTCATCGCCCCCGCGCGGGCCGTGTTCGTGTGCCCAGATAGCGCCCGTAGTCGGGTGCCTGACCATGCCCTGCGGATTCCGGTGGCCGTAGGAATACACCGATGGGTGAGCGCTCTTGTCCTTCACAAATGGGTTATCGGCGGGAATGCGGCCATCGTCGTGCAGGCGGTGAATTTTACCCGCATCTCTGTCTAACGACTGCGGATTTTCTTTCTCGCTACCCCGGTCGCCCACCGACACGTACAGATACCCCTGTTTGTCGAACACAATGCGCGAACCGTAGTGGTGGCGGGTTTTGGCGTAGGGGAGGGCCTCAAAAATGATTTTCTGGTCGGTGAGGGCGTTGCCCGCTAATTTGGCCCGCATGATGGCCGTCGTCGATAATTTCTGATCGCCCTCGGTCTTAAACGCCGAATACGAGAAATAAACGAGTTGGTTCTTCGCGAAGTCCGGGTGTAATGTCACATCCAACAAACCGCCCTGCCCCTCGGCCAAGACGCTTGGCCCACCCGAAAGTTTGGTCTTTTGCCCATTTTTACCGACCCGGTAGATGTCGCCGGAGCGGTCGGTAATCAGCATGTCGCCTTCGGGCAGGAATGCCAGGCCCCAGGGTGAGCCAAGACCAGCCACAACGGTGTCTAACTTAACCGTTTGTCCCTCCGAGGAAAACACGTTCGACGTTGGTTTGCCGGCGAATTTATACTGGTCTACATTTTTGAGGCTTTCCAGAATCAGGTCGGCCATCTGGTCGATTTCGGCTGGACTCAGCGTGGCTTTCCAGGACGGCATGCCCAGGTCGGGGTGGCCCTCTGAAATGCTTTTAGTCAGATCGGGTTTAGTGTTGCCGTGCTTCCATTGGCGGTCAACGAACGCTTCAACTTTTTCGCCATGACAGGAAGAGCAATAGGTCTGGTAATTTTCGCGGGCGGTCTTGGCCCGGTCCCGGCGGGGAACCGCTGAATTGGCAACGGGCGAGTCCATACTGGGCTTCGTTTCGATGAAAAAGCTGCTTAATAAAAACACGGTGAGGAACGCCGTGCCGATAGTAATCCTGAGCATAGTTGTGAGGTTGGCGAGTGAAAACGAAAGTTACTGCTTCTACTTTTCTTATAGAAGTCATCCTCTTTTTTTATATACTGAAACCCGGCTCCGTTTAAGCAGGGCCAGCAACGTACTCTGTTCAAAACGGTGGTTCTCATAGTCCTCTCGCTTCGCTGTTCCAACGGTAAGTTATCCGGCAGATTTAAACTGAACTATGTTTGTGTGACCCCTGCGGGGTCAGATGTTTATAGAGAAGCCCCATTTGCTATAAACATCTGACCCCGCAGGGGTCAAATCAAGGCTAAGTAACACAGGTTAATTCTGCCTGAGTACTTAATCCGGCAGCTATAGAGGCCATCGGTTTTCTTCCCCAACCAGCCCTGATTCTCCTCAATTTATAGGTAAACCTATAGCCCGAATGTAGGTCTTTGTGGATGGTACCGCAACTACCTCCGGCAGACCTTTGTATCGTCCTGTTAATCAAACACAACCATGATCGCTAACTCCTCTACCTCCGCTTCTGACGCCCTTCACACCACTGCCCCGACTTCGCAGGATGAAGGGTTCTTTGGTGTGCTTTATGAAATCATCCGGCGGCACCCGGTTTTATTCACGGTGCTGTTTATGATTCCGTTTGTGGCTCTATTGATCTCGATGGGCCTGAAATGGTTCTATGTCTTTTATGACTCCGCGCATTATCTTTCCAATTACCAGATTGACCCCAAAACCGGCACCTGGTCCGACCAGCAGCGTTTTTTCAGCCCCGGCATCGACCGCTACATTCGCGAACTCGATATTGCCGGGTTGCTGGGCGGCATCGTCGGGATTTTTATCGGGCTGTTCGTGACCGTCTCGACCGAGAAGGCCAACCGCCAGAAGGAAAAAGTGAATCAGCAGGAGATGGACCACATCAAAACCCAGACCAACCTGCTGGTTCAGGCCACGCAGTCGCTCAATACGCTGATGATGGACGTGAGCGGCAAGGTCAACGAGAAAGTCCTGCTGATGGAAGGCGCCGACGAACTCCTGAATGGTATCAGCAAGGTTGTCGATTCGGCGCAGTCGCAGGGGAACGACCTGCTGGTGCTGTCGAATACGGCGCGGGTAGAAGGCATTGCTCCCTTTCGGATGGAGTACGTTGCCAAACATGCCGACCTGAAACCCCACGAGTTACGCAACGCCACTCAGTTCGATTACGCCCGCAAAGCCGAAGCCCTCCAGCGCGACCGGATGGACGTTGAAAACAAGCTGAAGGGTGCGGCCCTCTACCTTCAGAACATAGGCAGCGACGCCCACGTTGAGTTTGTGACACTCAACGACCAGAACGAAGGCGCCACCCACGCCTTTCTGAAATACCTCGGCAAAGTGGTTAATGAACACGTGTCGGTAGAAACCTACCGCCCTGGCAGTAACGCCCTCCTGAGCCAGCGCGAAGACATCCCGCACCACAACCGGTTTCTGGTGCCGTCGTCGGCTGATGATGCGGCTGAACCAAAATCGCTGTTGGTGAACCAGTTATATCGAGATCATTCGCAGGCCATCCAGGAGATGCAGGAGTTGGGCATCCGGGTCTCGAAGGTCAACAAAACCCTGCCCGTGCAACTGTTCATCAGCGCGCCCCGCGAAAACAAACCCGGTATTTTTCGGGGCTTGTGCGTCTGCATTCTCGGCAGTGGATCGAGTGCGAGCGGACGGGCAACTAAACTGACCGCCTTCCTCACCGAAGACCCGCACATTGTGGCCTCCATGACCGAGCTGTTCTACGATTACCAGACCGACGGCAAACTCAACACCCAGGAATTTGTGGGTCATATCACCGAGAAATCATGAAAACGCTGCTGATTGTCTGGATAATCGTTTTTGGAATGCGTATAGAATTCACCCAGGCTCAAAACCGGGTTGGGGGGCATCTGGGGTTTGTGCATCCCCTGACCACCTTCCAGCGTGAGGGAACAACGTCCATTCTGGATAACTATGTTATTGGTTTCCCGACGGGTATCTCCGTGCAAAAGAGTGACCGGGTCGCCTTCGATCTGGAAATGGTTCCGTTCGTGTGGGGCAGCCGGGGTGTCAAAAATTTACTGATTCATCCGGGTGTGTTGTGGGGATTAAAAAACAACTATACCCTGGCAACGCGGGCTGCCTTTGAACTGGCCGGTGTATGGGGGTTTACGCCTTCGCTGACCAAAGGGTTTAAAATCAAGGGCGCCAGTACCTACGTCGATGTAGCCACTCCGCTGCGGTGGGGAACGGGCAATGGGCCTTCACTAACGATTGCCATTCACGCCGGAATCGGCTTTTAGACAGATACCTACGCTTATGTCTACCCTCTTACTGATCCGCAAACTCTGGCCTTTTGTGCGTAGCTACCGGGGTAGTTTAGTGCTGGCACTCTTCCTGACGATGGTTGGGGCGATGCTGGCGCAGGTGACGCCGTTGGTGATGGAGTACTCGGTTAATACCGTGCAGCAGTTGCTCAAACGACCCATCGACAAGGCCGAAGTGACCTGGGTGGTTGGTAGTTTGGTTGGTATTCTGCTGACGAAGGAATTGCTGAGTCTGCTGGTTCAGTTGGGGCAGAAATTCCTAAGCGACCGCATTCGGTTTCGGATGGCCGCCGACCTCTACGACTACACCATTCGCCGGATTGTTTCGTACCACCTGTCGTTTTTCGCCCAGAGCCACAACCAGATTGGTAAGCTCGAAAAGCGCATCGACAAGGGCATCGAGAGCCTGACCAAAACGGTCAAGAATCTGTTTGTCGACATTGTGCCGATGATTGCCAATGCCGCCTTTGCGTTGGTGCTGATTTACAACAAGAACATCGGCGTTGGGGTTGTGGCGACACTGGTGCTGCCGCTGTATGCCTACATCAGCCGGGAGCAGACCAACCGCCAGAAACAAATCCGCCGAAACATTCAGGAAGTGCGGGAGAATAAAGCCAACGCGCTTTTTGGCCTGCTGGAATCCATTTTCGTCGTAAAATCATTCGTTCGGGAAGGCTATGAACAGGGCCGTCAGCACGCGCTGAATGTTAGCCTGAGCGAGAACGAAATCCGGCATCACCGCACGAACTACCTGTTCGACGGGCTGAAAAGTGTGGCTGAGCAAATCGGTATTGTGCTGGTGTTTGTGGTAACGATTTATTTCGTGCTGAACCGCCAGATGAGCGTTGGAGCTATTCTGCTGCACATCATGCTGTTCAATAACGTGTCGGCTCCGGTTCGGCATCTGCACCGCATCTACGACGAATACACCGAAGCGTTGGTCTATGCCGAAGGGTTTTTCGACATGATTGAGAATGATACCTACCTGCACCAGCGCGGGTCGCTCACGACAACCACCTGGAAGGGGCATTTCGCGCTCCGCAACGTTGATTTTGTGTATCCCAACGGCAAGCAGGCCCTCCGCAACGTAACGCTCGACCTCGAACCGGGAAAGGTGACGGCCTTGATTGGCTTGTCGGGAGCCGGTAAAAGCTCCGCGCTGAACCTGCTGGCCGGTTTTTACAACCCCACGCACGGCAGCGTTCTACTCGACGGGCAACCCTTAGCCGACTACGACAGCGAATTTGTGCGGGAAAACGTGGGGTTGGTGCTTCAGAAAAATCACATTTTTGCCGGAACCGTCGAAGAAAACATCCGCTACGGTCGGCTCGAAGCCACCCACGAGGAGGTGGTGGAAGCGGCCCGGAAGGCCAGCCTGCATGAACAGGTGCTGCAGTTACCGCAGGGTTACCAGACCGAAGCACGGGCCTTATCGGGCGGGCAGCAACAGCGCATCGCCATTGCGCGGCTGTTCCTGAAAAATCCACCCGTGCTGCTGCTCGACGAACCAACGGCCAGCCTCGATGCCATCACCGCCGAGCAAATCAAAGACAGTTTAGACGCCATCAAGCAGGACCGAACGGTGCTGATTATCTCGCACAACATCAGCCAGATAATGGATGCCGACAAGATTTACGTACTTCAGGATGGCGAAGTGGTCGGGCAGGGTACGCACGAATCGCTTTACCAGTCGGGTGGCCTTTACCGCGACATTATTGATTCCAACGCCCGAACGCTCAATATCAGCCGGTTAGCGGCTACGGTGCTTGGGTAAATGTTTGCTTCAGCTTCCATGTTTCACGTTTCAAGCAGGGCCTTGCCTTGTGAAATATGGAACCTGAAACATGGAACCTGAACGTTGAAACTAAAAACATGAACCAGACGATTCGAGGCTATACGCTAACTCAGTGGCTGGGTTCGGGCGGTATGGGTGAGGTGTACCAGGCGCATCAGGCGGGTACGCAACGCACCGTGGCCATCAAGTTGCTCCGTCAGGTGGAGCAGGCCGAACGCTTTCGCAACGAAGCGGCTGTGCAGGCATCGCTGCGGCACCCGCACATTGGGCTGCTCTACGAGTTTTTCGTGGAAAATGGCCTTTCCTGCTTAGTGATGGAATACATCGAAGGGCCAACTATCGAGCAGACTATCCGCAAAAATGGCCCGCTTCCGGAAGCGACTGCCTGGAAACTGCTGGGTCAGATTGCCGCTGCCCTCGCCTACCTGAACGACCGGGGCATCGTTCACCGCGATTTGAAAGCGGGTAATATTAAACTACCCCGACCTGACAAAGCCAAACTGCTGGATTTCGGCCTGGCCCGGCTGGCCCATTCACCCCGACTCACGCGCCAGGGGCATCTGGTAGGTACGGCCTCGTCGATGGCTCCAGAACAGTTTGCGGGCGAAAGCAGTGCAGCGTCCGACTGCTGGGCGCTGGGTGTTTTGCTTTATGAGATGGTAACGGGCTATTCACCCTTTGGGGGAAGCACCGAGTCGGAAATTGGCCGGCTGATTCAAAAAGCGGATTATCTGGCCCCCGCCCGGCTGAATCCGGCCTTGTCCCGCGCCAGCATTCGGCTGATTGACAGGCTGCTGATGGTGGCACCCGAACACCGACTCACAGCGCATCAGGTGCTGGAACGTATCGAACACCCAAGCCACCTGGAGGCTCCCGATTGGGTTGCCCCCATTTGGAAATGGTGGGAAAAAATGAAGCGGTAACGGCCCGTCGCTGATGGGTTTAATCGTTAGAAAGGCTGACCCAATCCTGTTCCGAATCCGTATGCCATATCTTGGAGATATGGCATACGGATTCGGAACAGGATTGGGTCAGCATGACAACTCAAACCGCGACCAACTCTTTGCGCTCCCCGATTTGTTGCCGCCACATGGCATAATAGAGGCCCTTGCGATCCAATAACTCCTCATGGCGACCCTGCTCGACTACATGGCCCTGCTCCAGCACGAAAATCCGGTCGGCGTGGAGAATTGTGCTCAGGCGGTGGGCAATCAGGATGGTGATGTGTCGGCGCGAACCGGATAATTCGCGTACCGTCCGGCCAATTTCTTCTTCGGTCAGCGAATCCAGGGCCGACGTGGCCTCATCAAATACTAACAGCGCGGGTTTGCGGAGCAGGGCGCGGGCAATACTCAGCCGTTGCTTTTCGCCCCCGGATACTTTCACCCCGCCTTCGCCAATCACCGTATCGAGACCTTGCGGAGCACGGGACAGCAGCGAGTTAGCGGCTGCCTGATGCAGTGCCGTCAGGCATTCGGCATCGGTAGCGTTAGGGGCTACGAAGCGGAGATTTTCGCGGATAGTTCCGGCAAAAAGCTGCGTATCCTGCGTTACAAAGCCGATTTGCTCCCGAAGTTCGTCTAAGTTCACCTCGTCGCCGGGAATATCATTGTACAAAATCTGACCACTTAGGGGTTTATACAACCCGACCAGCAATTTCACGAGCGTGGTTTTGCCGGAACCACTGGGCCCGACAAACGCGATGGTTTCACCGACTTCGGCCTCAAACGAAATGCCATCGAGGGCGGGGTTAGGGGCGGTGAGGTGTTTGAAGCGGACATTTTCGAAGGCCAGCGTTTTGAGGCTTTCGACCGGTTGCGGATGAATTGGTTTTACGTCGCGGGGCGTATCCAGAATCTGCTGAAAATTAGCGAGTGAGGCTTCGGTTTCGCGGTAGATGTTGATGATGTTGCCCAACTCCTGCAACGGGCCGAAAATGGCGAACGAGTAAATGAACAGCGAGAAAAACTCGCCCACCGTAATTTCGCCCCGCACCACCAGAAACAGCATCAGCAGCATGATGGCGTTGCGGAGCAGGTTTACAAACGTGCCCTGCACAAACGACAGCGACCGGATATAGCGCACTTTTTTGAGTTCGAGCTTCAGGATTTTTTCGGTTGTAGTGTTCAGCCGTTCGGTTTCCTGCTGCGCCAGGCCGAGGCTTTTCACCAGCTCGATGTTGCGGAGGCTCTCCGTCGTTGAACCGGCTAAAGCGGTGGTTTCGGCCACAATGGTTTTCTGAACGGTCTTGATTTTTTTGCTCAGCAGCGAACTCACAAACCCCAGCAGCGGAATGGTCAGGAAATAGGCCGGCGCGATGGGCCAGTACACGGTGGCGGCATACCACATCACAAACACAATGCCCACCACCGACGTAAAGAGCACATTGACAAACGATTGAATCAGCTTTTCAACATCCGACCGTACTTTCTGCAACTTGCCCAGCGTTTCGCCCGACCGCTGGTCTTCAAACACCTGATAGGGCAGTTCGAGCGAGTGACGCAGGCCGTCGGTATAGAGCCGTGCCCCCAGCCGCTGGGTAATCACGTTGACATAATAATCCTGGAAATTCTTGGCAATGCGGCTCACCATCGCCACACCGAGGGCCTGCAAAATCAGGAGGCCCGCCCCGTTTCCCAGAAAGTCCCAAAAGTCGATTGTCCGCAGCGTGCCGCCCGGCTTGACAACGTACTGGTCAATGATTTTTCGAAAAATGTACGGGTCCAGCAGCGAGAAAATCTGGTTGATGGCGGCCAGCAGTAACGCGAGGGCCAGCAAGCCCCAATAGCGCCGTAAATAACTGTAAAGAAGCTTCATAAACTGAGTTGGTGGTAGGGAAAATAGTGGATACTTGTTGTTACTCCGGCGTGATAAGGGCCGAACGGATTCTTTTACTGTAACAAAGAACAGGTCGTTTTGGGTCAAGTTTAAACGCAAAGACCGCAAAGATTAGCGCGAAGTTCGCAAGCTATTACTCCTTTGCGCTCTTTGCGATACCTTTGCGCTCTTTGCGTTAAGATAAGCACAACATGAAAATCGCCTATTTACTCCTGCTGACGGCCAGCCTGCTAACCACCTGTGGCCGTACCGAAAAAACGCAGGACAACACGACCCAATCCACCACTACTACCGATTCAGTGACAGCAACATCGCCCAAGCCCCGGAACTGCCAGTCGATTGTAGAGCCCGACAAACTGGGCAAAGCCAATGTCTATCAGGAATCAGCGAAACCCATAAAAGTCGCCCTGACATTAGATCAGGATACCAGTACGACTGAGATTGCCAGCGGCTGTTATTATAATTATACGGTTACGGTGCTGGCCACGAAAAAATCGGGGAGTCCGTTGTTCAAGCGGACGCTGCTCAAAGATGACCTGCTCTATTTTATCAAGAGTGACGCCGTTGTGGAGCGGTCTGTCCTGCAAAACACGATCTACAAACCCACCTTCAACGGTCAGAAATACATTACCCTCAGCATGCGGCTGCTGGAGCCGGGCAACCGGAAAATTACGGATTACACGCTGTTTATGAACTACTTCGGGGAGATTGTGAAGGTTCGGTAATTGGTTGCTGTCATTTTTTAAATAACTCTGCCACAGCCATCTGTAATTCGGGCAAAACCGGGGCCGCACTCAAAACATCATCGTCCGTACAGATCGTAACGATTTTTGGTGAGGTGTATACGTAGACTTCTTTGAACTCGGGGTACACCCACCAAATAACCTGTACTCCCGCATCAAAATACTCGTGACGTTTGGTAAGGCTAACCCGTTCGTTATCACTTTCGGAAGCAAATTCAACCACAAAGCCGGGAATAACTAACCTGCCAGTAGCTACCAGACTTACCTGATCGGCTGTATAATAAGCAACATCTGGACGACGCATCTGCTTCTCCCTGATCCATACATCTACTTCTGCCAATAGTTCACCCTCTTGTTGATAAGCCTGGGTCTGAGCGAAACGCCGGGTCAATCGTTTGAATAACAAAATTTCATCCTGTCGCATACTGGTGGTGGGTTCGAGCACACCGTTGTTGAATTCATACACGTAGTTGTCATCTGACTCCCAGCGCAAAAATTCAGTTTTTGTCAGGCGGTGGCCAGCGTATCTGGGGATTCCGTATCGCTCACTATGCACTATCGTCTGCGTTTCCATAGCGTGTGTTTTACCCAAAGATAGCAAAAACGCCGGACCTAAGCGATCCGGCGCAATCGAAAACCATACATCAAAAACCGTAACCCTCAAACCACTCCCGCCCTAATCTCATCGACCACTGCCGGGTCCAGCAATGTCGTTATATCCCCTAAATTACCCGTGTCACCTTCGGCGATTTTGCGGAGGATTCGGCGCATGATTTTGCCGGAGCGCGTTTTGGGCAGGCCCGTTACGAACTGAATTTTGTCGGGCTTGGCAATGGGGCCAATCACCCGGCTAACGGTCGCCAGAATGTCGCGCTTGGTCAGGTCGGCGTCGTGGCCATCGGGTAATTGGTCGGTGATGACGTAGGCGTAAATGCCTTGCCCTTTGATGTCGTGCGGATAGCCCACCACCGCACTTTCAACCACGCCCGTGTGCATGTTGATCGCATTTTCGACCTCCGCCGTACCGATGCGGTGCCCCGATACGTTCAGTACGTCGTCGACGCGGCCCGTGATGCGGTAGTAGCCGTCTTCGTCGCGCAGGCAACCGTCGCCGGTGAAGTACAGCCCCGGATAGGTGGCGAAATAGGTTTGGCGGCAGCGTTCGTGGTCGCCATAGGTTGTGCGGAGGATACCCGGCCAGGGGAATTTCATGCAGAGGTTTCCGCTGACGCCGTTGCCTTCAATTTCTTTCCCCGCTTCGTCCACCAGCACCGGCTGAATGCCCGGCAGTGGGAGCGTGGCATAGGTCGGTTTGGTTTTGGTAATCCCGGCGATGGGCGAAATCAGGATGCCCGCTGTTTCGGTTTGCCACCACGTATCGACAATCGGGCAGCGTTTTTTGCCGATATTTTCGTCGTACCAGTGCCAGGCTTCCTCGTTAATTGGTTCGCCTACGGAACCCAGCACCTGCAAACTGCTCAGGTCGTGGTGCTCGACTTTCTCCAGACCAAAGCCCATCAGCGACCGGATGGCGGTTGGGGCGGTGTACAAAATATTGACCTTATGCTTGTCCGTAATGTCCCAGAAACGCCCGGCATCGGGATAGGTCGGGATGCCTTCAAAAATCAGCGACGTGGCTCCGCAGGCCAGTGGTCCATACACGATGTAGCTGTGGCCTGTAATCCAGCCAATGTCAGCCGTGCAGAAGAAGGTTTGGCCTTCCTCATATTGAAACACATTCTGGAAGGTATAAGCCGTGAACACCATGTAGCCCCCACAGGTATGCACCACCCCTTTGGGCTTGCCTGTGCTGCCGGACGTGTACAAAATGAACAGCATATCTTCGGCGTCCATCTCTTCGGCGGGGCAGTCGGCGGTGACCTGCTTGAGTTCCTGTTCCCACCAGATGTCGCGGCCTTTCAGCATCGACACCGGCGTTCGGGTGCGGGTGAGCACAATCACTTTTTGCACACTCGGACAGCCAATCAGGGCGTCATCGACCGTGCTTTTGAGAGGAATTTCCTTATTACCCCGGTAGGCGCCATCGGCCGTAACGACAACTTTGCACTGCGCGTCGTTGATGCGGTCGGCGATGCTCTGCGCCGAAAACCCACCGAACACCACCGAATGCACGGCCCCAATGCGGGCGCAGGCCAACACCGAAATGGCTAATTCGGGCACCATCGGCATGTAGATACAGACGCGATCACCCTTCACCACGCCATTGCGTTTCAGCACGTTGGCGAATCGACAGACCTGGTCGTGGAGCATCTGGTAGGTGAGCGTCACGCCCGCTTCATCGGGGTCGTTGGGTTCCCAGATAATGGCCGGTTGGTCGGCCCGCGTGGCGAGGTGCCGGTCGAGGCAATTTTCGGTGATGTTGAGTTTGCCGCCAACGAACCACTTCACGTTTGGTTCGGTGAAGTTCCAGTACAGGGTTTTGGTCCAGGGTTTGCGCCACTGAAATTCCTGCGCCACTTCGGCCCAGAACGCTTCGGGGTCGTCAACACTTTTCTGGTAAGCGGTCTGATAGTCGTCAAAGGTTCGGATACGCATTTTCAATGATAGAATTTTGAATGAGTGAATGATTGAATTGGGCGTTGGTAGTAAGAAGAAGTGAAATGGATTCTGCAAAACTATTCACTCATTCAAAATTCTATCATTCACTCATTAGATTTATATTCCCCCTCCAGGGCATATTTCCCAAACAGAATCAGCCCGCCAACTACAATGGGTACCAGCACGCACAGCACCACCCAGCCGAACACGCGGTCTTCGAGGTTGGGACTGCCAATTTTTGTCAGGCTGTCGGTAATGCGTTCATAGCCGACGTAGATGCCAAGTAATATCCAGAGGAAGCCGAGGTATTTTTTGAGAGTTTCCATTTAGGTAATGAATAATGTACAATGAATAAAGGATAATGAACGGATTATGGATTATGCTACAGGGCACATTATCCATTGTGCATTATTCATTATTCATTACTCTCTTGTTGTTCAAATACAACAACCCAATTACAAAGCAAACGCCCGCGACCAGAATCGGATACCAGAGTCCTTCGAGATAGGGCTTGGCCACCGAACCCGGCACGGCTTCGTTGGCTTTGGTTGCCGTTGCTACTAAAGCTGTTGCAATGAACGGCGTTAATCCGCCGAAAATGCCGTTGCCAATGTGATAGGGCAGCGACATCGACGTGTAGCGAATGCGGGTAGGAAACAACTCGACCAGAAAAGCGGCAATCGGGCCGTACACCATCGTGACATACAGCACCTGCACGAACACCAGCAAAATCATCAGCCAGAAACTGCCCGTCGGTAAACTAACTGCTTTGGTCCGTTCGGGTTTGGCGGGGTTACTTGCCGGATTCGTAGACGTGACGGTTCTGTCAATGTCTTTTGCCAGTAAACCATCAGTAAAAAAATGAGTTGTGGTCGTTGTTGTCAGCACATCGCCGTTGGGTTGCTTTGCCTGTTTCCGGTCGATGGTGCGGGCATCGGTAATCTCCTGTCTGGTGGTTAAATTGCTCAGGCTGTACATCTTCTCGTAGATTGGGCGGTAGGTGAGAATGCCCAGCAGCATCCCGGCCAGCATGATGTGCTTGCGGCCAATGCGGTCCGACAATCCGCCAAAAACGATAAAGAACGGCGTGGCGGCTAACAAGGCAATGGCCACTATCACGTTCGACTGCACAAACTCTACGTTGCAGGCTTTCTGGATAAACGAGAGCGCGTAAAACTGTCCTGTGTACCAGATGACCCCTTGCCCCGCCGTCGCTCCGAATAAGGCGAGCAACACCATTTTCAGGTTTTGTTTTTTGCCAAAGCTCTCGGCCAGCGGATTCTTTGAGAGGGTTCCTTCGGTTTTTAACTTGGAAAATAACGGCGACTCAGCCATACGCAGCCGAATTACAATAGACACAGCCACCAGCACAATCGACAGCAGAAACGGTACCCGCCAGCCCCAGTCCGCAAATTTGTCGACGCCCAGCGACTCGCGCGTGAGCAGAATCACGCCCAGCGAGACGAACAGGCCCAGTGTGGCGGTGGTCTGAATAAAACTCGTGTAGTACCCGCGTCGGCCTTCGGGCGCGTACTCAGCCACATAGGTAGCCGCTCCACCGTACTCGCCCCCGAGGGCCAGACCCTGAATTAACCGGAGCAGTAAGACCAGCAAGGGTGCCCAGAAGCCAATTGTCGCATAGCCGGGAATCAGGCCGATGGCGAAGGTTGAGCCGCCCATTAGCACGAGCGTTACCAGAAACGTGTATTTTCGACCCACCAGATCGCCTAACCGTCCAAAAACCAATGCCCCGAACGGACGCACGACGAACCCGGCGGCAAAGGTCGCCAGGGTTGACAGCAGGGCGGCTGTAGGGTTAGTTTTCGGGAAAAACTGCGACGAAAGAATGGCCGCTAAACTACCAAAAATATAAAAATCGTACCACTCGATGAGTGTTCCGACCGACGAGGCCGAAATCACGCTGAAGAGTGTGCGGTTAGAAACGGCCTGTTGGGCGTTGGCTTTCTTGCCGATCATAAATCAAGGGGAGGGGAGGGTCTTGTCAGCTAAAGCGGTTAATGAGCCATTTTTACCTTACTAAAGGCGAAACCGGGCCGCCGGAGCGGAGTGAACGAGTGAATGTACTGGATGATTTTCGCTCTTTCGCTCGTTCGCTCCGCTCCGGCGGCCCGGTTTCGCCTTTATTACGGCGACAGTCGCTCAACCAGCCAGTTTTCGCCTTCTTTTCGGTATCGAATGCGGTCGTGCAGGCGGCTGGGGCGGCCCTGCCAGAATTCCAGCGCATCGGGCACGACCCGGAACCCACCCCAGTAAGCCGGGCGCGGCACGGGCTGACCGGCAAATTGGGCTTCGAGTTCGCGCTGACGGCTTTCCAGCACGGCACGGCTCTCGATAACGGTACTCTGGTGCGATACCCAGGCCCCAATCTGGCTGCCCCGCGGGCGACTGCTGAAATAGGCATCCGACTCGTCTGCACTTACTTTTTCCACCCGTCCCTCCACCCGAATCTGGCGTTCAAGTTCGGGGTAGAAGAACGTAAGGCAGGCAACGGGGCGTTCGGTGAGTTCACGTCCCTTCCGGCTTTCATAGTTTGTATAGAAAACAAAACCCGCGTCCGACACGTCTTTCAGCAGCACAATCCGGCTATCCGGGCGACCTTCCGCCGTAATGGTGCTGAGGTGCATGGCGTTCGGTTCGGGAACAGCCGCAGCGAGTACCGCATCGAACCACTGCCGGAACTGAGCAAACGGGTTGGTCAGAACATCGGTTATGTCTAATCCGTTTAGCGTATATTCATTGCGTAAATCACTAATAGCTGAAGGCATTTGATGTGTTTGTTTAACGGCTTTTCAGAGGCCGTACTGCAATAAAATCCGCTTTTTATTGTACTTTTGCAAAAGTAATCGGTACGTTCCCAACATGGCAAACCAAGAACAGGAAATTAACCAGCAGCCGGAAACCACCAATCAGGCAACCGACACGCTGGCAGTGAATACGCCCGAAGATACCACAACATCCGTTGCGGCTCCCGCTGCTATGGACGTAAATTCTGAATCTACGGCTGAGGACACCGCCACCACGCCCGAATCGGCGGAGGCATCGGCTGCACCAACTGCCGAACTACAGCCGGAAGTCGCTGAGGCTGATAGCACTACATCCGTGACTATGTCAACCGCCGGCACATTCCCTGAACTGCCAATGGATGAGCCGGCCGCTACGTCAGAAACGTCTGAGCACATCACATCGGCAGCGCCGGATGTTCCTGCTGCAGAATTGCCCGAAGCAACAGACGTTCCATTGGAGGCTCCCGTTGCAGTTCAGGAGCCGATGGCTGACGTATCAACCGACGACGAACCGATTGCTCAACAAACGGACGAATCGGCTGGGGTAGGAACTACTGAAGTTGCAGGCACAGACGAGCCTGTTGGCGAAGCGGCTACCGAAAAACAAATTCAGGACGTTGCAGAGCCTGTTTCGGAACTACCCACTGCTGACGTAGCCGAACAGCCAGTGGCAGAAGTCAACGCTTCTGAAGAAGCCATCGAGCCTGCTCTTGGTGACGATATTACGGCTCAATATGCTGATGTGCATGAACTGCATGAACTGGAAGATGAAACGCACGCGCAACCTGCCGTTGATTACAGCCAGTTCTCGAAACAGGATTTTGTAAATCTGCTCGAAACGCAAATGGCCGCCATCAGAGTTGCTTCGGTAACGCCCGGCGATTTTAAAAAGGCCGACCTGCTACTAAAAGAGGTAAAGCCCCTGTTCGACCAGATGAAACGGGCCGAACGGGAGGCTGCTCTGCAAGCCTACATCGGCGAAACCGGGGCCGACGAAGGATTTGAATACAAATACGACGATTCGGTTAGTCGGTTCGATGAGTTGTATAAGCAGATTAAAAGCCAGAAGAACACGTACTTCCAGAATTTAGATAAAGCAAAAGATACCAATTTCGCGTCGAAAACAGAGCTGCTGACCCGCCTGCGCGAATTGGTTGAAACCGACGAAAACAACGCGGGTGATCCGAAAATTAGCTGGAATGAGTTCAAGAAAATTCAGGACGACTGGAAAGGTGCCGGAAATATCAACTCGCCACATAACGCCACGCTTTGGGCTACCTATCACGCGCTCGTTGATCGATACTACAGCAACCGGAATATTTATTTTGAGTTAAAAGAACTTGACCGTAAGCGCAATACCACCCTTAAAACGGAGGTGATCGAGAAAGTTGAAGCGATGGCGAAAGGGTCGGATGAGACGCCCGTTACGCGCCAGACCATCGACGAAGCGAACGCCCTGTTTGAAGAATACAAACACATTGGCCCGGCGCCTAAAGCCGAGCAGGAAGTGCTATGGGGCCGTATGAAAGCTGCTTTGGACGTACTTTATGACAAACGCCGGGGTCAAACCAACGAGCAGCGGAAAGAGTCGGCACAGTTGTACGAAGAAAAGTCGGCTATTTATGAAGAATTAGTGCCGATTACCTCGTTCGCATCGAACAGCATCAACGACTGGAACGACAAAACGAAGGCGGTAATGACCCTACAGGATCGCTGGAATGCCATTAAAGGGCCAATGCCCCGCGAGGAAGGGAAAGAACTGAGTAAAAAATTCTGGGCTGCCCTAAAGACGTTCTTTCACAACAAAGGGGAGTTTTTCAAGCAGTTGGAAAGCAAGCGGGAAGAGAACCTGCGAGCTAAAACCAACCTCTGCGAACAGGTAGAAGCCATTTTGGCTGCTGGCGAGGAATCGCCCGAAATCACGCAGACAGTTATAGAATTACAACGCCAGTGGAAGAACATTGGTCAGGTACCGGAAAAGCAGAAGAATACCATCTTCGACCGGTTTAAAGCGGCCTGTGACGCGTTCTTTACTAAAAAACGCTCGAAGAATCAGGAGACTGAGCGAGAGTTTGAAGGCAACCTGACGAAGAAAATTACGCTGATTGAGCGAATCGAAGCAGCCGCTACGGCCAACGCCGACCTCTCGCAGCTTAACGAATTCAAGCAGGAATGGAACAGCATCGGGTTTGTTCCGAAGAAAGACATGCAGTCGACCCAGAAACGCTATATCAATGCTGTAAACGCGCTGGTTGGTGCAACCGGGAAGATTCCGGCAAAGGATAAAGAGCGTATCATGCTGCAAAGCGAAGCCGAAGCGACCCGGACTGGAGGCTCCCGGACTGGAGATGCGCGGCCTGGGAGCCCCCGGACGGATGGGCCAAGAACCGGTGGCCGGGACCGGGATTTCAATCGGGGTGATCGCGATGGCGGTGGCAATAAGCGCGAAAGCGATATTCGCCGGCGGATTACGGCTATCGAAAATGATATCGCTACGTACCGGAATAACATTGAGTTTTTTGCTCGCTCGAAAAATGCAGATAAACTCCGTGCCGAGATCGACCGGAAAATTGCTGATGCCGAAAAACAACTGGAAGAACTACGGCATCAGCTACGGGTAGCACAAGCCTAACAGGAATGTAAAGGCAAAAAGTGACCTAAAAATTAGGTCACTTTTTGCCTTTTTTACGGAGTCGGTTTGCACTAAAGGCTTAGAATTGCTACTTTTGCAGTATCATTGGGAAACAAACTAATTTATTTGCCAGTGTCGGATAGCGGTCGATTCCGCCTGATTTGTAATCAGGATGCGCAAGCGCGTCGGGGGTTCGAATCCCTCCACTGGCTCAGTGAAAACAGCCACTTAGCAACTATGCTGAGTGGCTGTTTTTGTTTATGTACAAAGTAAGGTGCAATGCGTTTAAATGTATATAGAATTAACTGACCTCAGTGCCAGCGTACCTGGTAGCCATCTGGTACGCTGGCACTGAGCGGCTCAATTCACCCGACTCCATCCTTCAACTCTATGAAAATCAATTCGATTGGTTACCTGGTAGGTCTGCTGCTGACGCTGGGAGCGGCCATACAGGGTACGGCCCAAACCGCTGGCGATGGCTTTGTCAATGGGGATCTATTACCCAATGCGCCCGATCTGGCGGCTCGGGGAAGCTATGGGGTGGGGGTGCGTACACTGAAACTGATTCACCACGCACAACTTGATGTGCTACACACCAAAGAGAGCAAGCCTCCGCTCTATGACCGTCCGTTGACCGTTGAAGTCTGGTATCCGGCTCGTAGTTCGACTAACCAACTGGCTAAGGTAACCTATGAATCCGTACTCGGCCGATTCAATGACCCCAAACGACCCCTTATTCCGTTTACATTTCCGGGGCGGGCGGTTCGCGATGCCTTACCCGACTCCCGTGAGGGGCCCTATCCACTCATTATCGTTTCGCATGGCTACCCCGGCTCACGCCTGTTACTGACCTACCTGACCGAAAATCTGGCTTCGAAAGGATACGTCGTCGTAGCCATCGACCATACGGAATCGACCTACAGCGATCTGGCTGGCTTTCCCAGTACGTTGTTGAACCGCTCCCTGGATGATTTGTTTGTGCTGAACGAACTGGCTCGGCTGGGTGCCGGAACCAGTACGAGTTTCCTGGCCGGGTTAGTCAATACAGACAATACGGCGTTGGTTGGCTACTCGATGGGTGGCTATGGGGCACTCAACGTGGCCGGGGCGGGTTATAGTTCACAAGCTACGAAACTGTTCGGACAAATGACCGGGGGCAGTACGGCCCTTGAAGCCCGCTCAATGGATTCACCACTATACAAAGCATCCTTAGATCCCCGGATAAAGGCTGTGGTTGCCTTTGCGCCCTGGGGTATGGAGCGTGGAGTTTGGGATGCCGCCGGACTGGCGGGGTTAACCCTGCCGACGTTGTTTGTTGCAGGAAGTAAAGATGACGTATCAGGCTACGAAAAGGGCATAAAAGCCATTTATGAAGGGGCCGTCAACGCCGATCGCTATCTGTTGACGTATGTGAATGCCCGACACAACGTGGCCCCCAATCCACCCCCACTGGCGTCACTATTGCCCGGTGTATCAGTTGAGGACTATATGCACTATGCCGAGCCAGCCTGGAATGAGCATCGGATCAATAACATCAACCAGCACTTCGTAACGGCATTTTTGGGGCTTCACCTCAAAAAACTTGATTATGAGCGCTATTTGACTCTGCCCGAAACAGACACGGCTGGCCCATGGACCGGCTTCAAAGCCCGCATGTCTGTAGGGCTGGAGCTGCGTCATGCGAAACCATAGATACCTTTTTGAGCAGGCAATATCCGTGCATAAACTTCCAAAGGTAATTCAGCCTGTGTTTCCTGATGATCACTTCAGAGGTGTGCTACGCCTGCTAAGACAGTCGTAAACCGCTCAACTAATCCAACTGCGACCGCAGTCGGTTTCTCGGCGGGACCGATGTGGGTAATCGTGACCGATCGTATGCTACAGCTTACGCCACCTCAGCGATACGAACAGAAACCGGTGTACTCGTCTTCGTAAGGGAAATGCGATGCGCGACAGAATTTAGGTAGGCGCGCCCTGGCCGACTATTGAAACAGTAAGGGAACGAACTGACGCAGGTTGTTTCGCCAGGCCAAAAACGAGTGGCCGCCCGGCACTTCGGTGTACTGGTACTTAATCCCGTTTTTATCGAAGAGCGCCATCATATTCTTATTGTTCTGGTAAGCAATATCGGTCGGACCTCCCTGAGCAATCCAAAAATGCTTCCATTGGTTAATTTGCGGACTTTTCAGCAGCGAAGCATACTTGGTCTCCAATTCGGATAAAACCGGCGGAAAATAGCCGGTGCTCAGGGCCACTACATCGTTGAATAAGTCGGGGTGCCACAGGGCAATATTCAGCGTCTGAATACCACCCATCGACAAGCCCGCGATGGCCCGTCCATTGCGCCCGGTCGATACGCGAAAGTGTTTTTCTACGTAGGGGATAATATCACCTAAAAAGTCCTGGGCAAACGGGTCCTGCTGGGGGCCAGCGCCCATCGCTAAGCCCGGCTTTGAAGTATGACCGGCGGGCATGACCACCACCATCGGCTTCATCTTTCCTTCCGCCAAAAGGTTATCTAAAATGAAGTTCGCCTGCCCGACCGTCGTCCAGGATGCGTCGTTATCACCTCCACCATGAAGCAAATAGAGAACCGGCAACTTATCCGTCATGGTCGCGTAGCCCGGTGGCGTGTAAACATGCATCCGACGCGTAATACCCAACGACGCAGATGGGTACCACACCAGTTCTACCGTTCCATGGGGGACGTCTTTAATGGCTAAATAATCGACTTCGCTACCCGGCAGCCTGAACAGGTTCGATACCCCGTTTTGTGATTCTTTGAACTGAGGATTTTTCGGGTCGAATGTTTTGACGCCATCGACCCTTAAATCATACGTATACACATTGGGGGTAAGTGGTCCGAGGGTTAATGACCAAACACCGGTTGATTCTTTCACCAATTTCTGGTTCGGGAAGCCGCCGGGAAAATCGCCGGAAACGGTCACGTCGGACGCTTTTGGGGCGTAAATACGAAGTTGTACCCGCCCGTCAGCTAAAAACTTAGGTGAGGTTAGGGTATCATTCGGTGTGTTGGTTGGCTGACCGGGCTGGGCCAATGCCCAATAGGGAACCGCCAGTAAACACGCCAGGACGATGCAGGTCATCCACTGGTACGATAGGGTACGCATAAGCTAATTGGTTATAAAAGTTGTCAAAATCGGTTCATAACGTAGAATGGTTCACGTTTTCAACCCCAGCATTTTTATCGCGTTTTCCTTCAAAATCAGGGGCTTTACTTCCTCTTTAAACCCTGCCCCCTCGAAATCCTTTAGCCAGCGTTCCGGCGTAATCAGGGGAAAATCCGTACCGAACAGCATCCGGTGTTTGAGTTGCGTGTTGGCGTACTGCACCAATTGGGGCGGAAAGTATTTCGGCGACCAGCCCGACAGGTCGATATAGACATTGGGTTTATGCATCGCCACCGACAGGGCTTCGTCCTGCCAGGGCCACGACGGGTGGGCGATGATGATGGGTGCGTCGGGGAAGTCAATCGCCACGTCGTCTAAGTGAATGGGGTTGGAGTATTCGAGCCGCAAGCCGCCCCCACCCCGCACCCCCGACCCAAACCCCGAATGACCCGAATGAAACAGCATCGGCAACCCGGCCGCTGCAATCACTTCGTAGAGGTGATAGGCCATGCGGTCGTTGGGGTAAAACCCCTGCACGGTTGGGTGAAACTTAAAGCCTTTTACGCCATAGTCCTCAATGAGCCGTTTGGCTTCGCGGGCACCCATCCTCCCTTTGTGAGGGTCGATGCTGGCGAAGGCAATCATCACGTCGGGGTGTTCGAGCGCGGCTTCGGCGACTTCCTCGTTGGGAATCCGTCGTTTGCCGGTCTCGTGCTCCGAGTCAATGGTAAACATGATAAACGCCATATTCTGCTCCCGGTAATAGGCGACTGTTTCCTGAATAGTAGGCCGGTGCCCAGACTTAAAGTATCGGGCAAAAGCCTCATCGAATTCCGGCCGATAGTCGTCGTGCGGTTGGCGGCACGACACTTCCGCGTGGGTATGTACGTCGATAGCGACAATTTTTTCAATATCAATCATATGGGAATCGTGAAAATAATGGGACGCGGATTGGGCGGATGCTTCGCAGCGCGGATAAAAACGGATTTTTAAATCAGCGGAAATCCGCGTTCCATTTTTTTATGAAAAAGCCCTGTCACCTAATATAGCCCGGTTTGGCTTTCTGGCCGGTTTTCACCCAGGCTCGCAGGGCATCGAATGCCTTTCCGGTTTGCTGGGGCGTAAAGGCGCAATGAGCCTGCCCGTTGGTGTACAGGACACTGAAATAACGGTCGTTGCCTTTCTGGTGCACCATATTTTCAAAATTGACGACGCCATAGGCAGGCGGAATCAGTTGGTCGTAAATCGTGTGCATCAACACCACCGGTTTGCTGATACTACCCGTGCGGTCGTATTTGCCGAAAAGCCCGTCGGGACTGACCGTTGCCGTCAGTCGTTCGGCTTTTTGGTTTACGGCTAAGTCATCGGGGAAACCAGTATAGACGGTATTGGTATTGTCGAAGGGATTGCCCTTTGCCTTCTGCGCTAAATCCCGGAGCACGTTTTCGTTGAAGAACAATGAGAACGGTAAATCATCTAATTTTAAATCGAATCGCTTCGCAAACGCCAGGGCCAGCAGCGAATCTTTCCCGACAATGGCTTTTCGGATTTCCTTCGCTTTGGCAACCATATTCCTCGAATTTTGCGCCTGATACGGTTTCGAGACGTCGAAGATGTCGGCAAGCGATGTAACGACGCCCGGAAATAAGCCATTGAAGGTCGCATACATATCGAACTCTTTCCGGCATTGCAGATAGGGGCGACTCGACAGCGGACAAAGGGGCAAACCGCCGTTGTAATTAGCCCCAAAGTTTTCGAGGGTTGCCAGCGTCACCCCGCCCCCCATCGAATGGCCGACCATAAACAGTGAGTCGGGCTTGCCGTATTTTTGGACGAAATAAGCCCTGAGCGCTTCGGTATCATCGACACCCTGAGCCAGCGCAAAGCCCTGATACTGATAATCCGAAGCCGCTACGGCATAGCCGCGCTCCAAAAAAGGCGTCATTCGTTCCGCAAAATCAGGATTCTGACTTTGGGCTGGTTTGGCACCCATAAACTCGTAGCCGTGGGCATACAGGATGAATTTCCCTTTCCAGTTTTCGGGGAAAAGAATCCGGTATTTCGCGCCGTTGATGCTGCCCGAATCTATTTTCGATACGGCATTCTGGGCGAATACACCCGTTGAGAGAAAGACGAAAATTAAAAGCAGTTTATTCATGGTTTATAGATTTAAATAGCACGCGGATTAGGCGGATGCTACGCAGCGCGGATTAACACGGATTTTTAAAGAAATCAGCGGAAATCCGCGCTGCGTAGCATCCGCCTAATCCGCGTGCCATCCTTAAGATTCACCCCACACCTTTATAGCCGTATCAACAACCAATTCCAGTTTTCGCCATTGGTCGTCAGCAGTTAGGTCGTTGCCGTGGTGCGTACTGGAAAAGCCGCATTGCGGACTGACACACATATTGTCGAGGGGCATGTATTTAGCCGCTTCGTCGATGCGTTTGGCCATCTCCTCCACGCTTTCCAACTGCTTCAATTTTGAGGAAACGATGCCCAGCACCACCATTTTGTTATCGGGAACAAATCGCAACGGCGCAAAATCACCACTTCGTTCGTCGTCATATTCCAGGAAATACGCATCGACATTGATAGAATTGAACAGGATTTCGGCTACCGGCTCATACCCCCCTTCGGCAAACCAGGTGCTCCGGTAGTTACCCCGGCAAAGGTGAATGCCCACCGTTAAATCATCGGGCCGACCATCGATTACCGAATTTATCAGGGCCGCATACGTCCGGGGAAGTTCGTCGGGGTCTTCACCCCGCTCAGCGGCAGCCGCCCGCATGTTGGGGTCACACAGGTAAGCCAGGTTCGTATCGTCCAATTGCAGATACCGCAGTCCGGCCTGGTACAAATGGTCAATTTCCTCCCGATAGGCTGCGGCTAAATCATGGAAAAACTCGTCCATGTCCGGATACGAATTGATGTCGATAGACTTGCGCCCGCCCCGAAAATGCACCATCGTCGGCGACGGAATCGACACTTTGGGCGTTTGGCTTACCACCGATTTCAGGTAGTTGAAATCAGCCACCTGAATGTCGTGGACATGTTTCAGTTTGCCCGTTACGCTCAGTTTGGGCGGGGTAAAGCCATCTTCAGCGGCTTTGGCAGCCGGATTCGCGTCGATGCCACCCGTTACGGTGACACCCGCCAGTTCTTTCAGGAAATCGAGGTGGAAATAATCCCGGCGGAACTCCCCATCGGTGATGGATTTCATGCCCGTCGATTCTACTTTTCTGACCGTTTCGGCAATAGCCGCGTCTTCGATGGCCCGTAGTTCATCGGCTGAAATCTCGCCTTTTTTCCATTTCAGGCGGTTTTCTTTGACAGCCGGGGTTCGTAATAAACTGCCAACATGGTCGGCACGAAAGGGTGGTTTCATAAGATTAATGAAAAATGTACAATGAAAAATGTATGACCCGGCTTTCTGATAAGTTATGTATATAATTCGTCCACCAATTTAGCCCGGTGTTTCAGAACCGCTCGTTGATTCAACGAGCCTTTATCGGTGATTTCGCCCCGGTCAATCGAGGGAGGCTCAAGGGCAATCACCGCTTTGGCAATTCGATTGGCGCTTCCGGTAGCCGTTTCACCCAATGTCAGCAGCAACTGGTCAATGTACTGCTGAACGCGCTCGTGCAAAAAAGCTTCCGTCGCTGAACAGTCGGGCGACAGATTGGCCAGTTCCCGGCACGCGTGGGGATTCAGAAACAAAATCGCACTGACATATTCTTTGTCCAGCCCCGCAATGACCACATCCTGCACCACGGGCGACCCCGCCGAGAGGACTTTTGCCTTCAAACTGCCCACGTTTACCCAGGTGCCCGTCGAGAGTTTGAAATCTTCGGCGATACGCCCGTCAAACAGTAAGCCCTTATCTGGCTCATTTTCATCCACAAACCGAACGGCATCACCCGTTTTGTAGAAACCCTCGGCATCAAACGCGGCAGCGGAGGCTTCGGGATTGCGCCAGTAGCCGGGCGTTACGTTGGGACCTCGGTAACGAATTTCCAGTTTGTCGCCATCGGGCACCAATTTCACGGTCATGCCTGCGATGGGTACGCCCAACAGCCCCGAATAACTCCCCGCCCAGTTGGCAAACAGCGCCGATGGGCCGGACTCGGTACAGCCTAAGCCAGTGACGATGGGGACAACCTGCCCCGTTGTTTCCTGGGCGAATTGTTCCAGCCGATTCCAAACCGGTTGGGCCAGGCTGGCACCAGCGTAGAAAAAGAACTGGAGATTTTTAAAAAACGTCCTTCGCAGTTCAGGTTCTTTTTCCAGATACGGAATCAGCATCTCGAAGCCCTTCGGTACGTTGAAATAGGCCGTTGGGGAAATCTCCCGCAGGTTTTGGACAGTCGCTTCAATGCCTTTTGGGGTCGGCTTCCCGTCGTCGATGTACAGGGTTCCCCCGTTGTAGAGCGTCAGGCCAAAATTATGGTTTCCGCCAAAGGTGTGATTCCAGGGTAGCCAGTCCACAAAAACGGGCGGTTCGGTAGCCATACACGGAAACGCCTGCGTAATCTGCTGTAGATTGGCGCACCACATCCGCTGCGTATTGATAACGCCCTTGGGCAAACCCGTTGAACCAGACGTGAACAGAATCTTGGCGACGGTATCGGCCGTTACACGCTCGTGGGCCAGTTGAACGGCCTGGGTGGGCTGAGTGTCAGTCAATTCGGCAAACGAAACTTCAGTAGCTTCATCAACCGATACGATGATAGCATCGGGGAAACGTTCTTTTGCCAACGCTAATGCCTTGCCGTACACCCTTCCGTTTTGGGCGAAAATTAATTTTGGCGTGAGGGCCTGCAATGTGTGTTTGAGTTTCCCAAAGTCGTCGGAAACCAGTGAGTATGGGGGCGAAATCGGGGAATAGGGTATGCCAACATGAACGGCCGCCAACGCCAGCAGCGCATGTTCGAGGCTGTTTTCGGACAGTATGGCAATGGTTTGCCCGCTCGAAAACTTCTGATTAAGTAGGTATTGGGCAATGCGTTCTACTTTTTGTAACGTTTGATGATACGTCAGTTTCTGCCAGCCGGAACGCCGGACCGGTCCGGCTAAATTACGGCGGGCAAGGAACGGTTTATCGGGCGTTTGGGCGGCCCAGTAAAGTAGCTTTTCGGTCAGTTTTTGGGGGAATGCGGCTAAAGGTTGTTCTGATTGAAGTAACATAGAGCCATCAGCCCGAATCGTTTTTCGAGTAGCGGTCGGGCCGAATGTTTTAGTTTCTGTTCCAGTCATCATCAGATGAGATGGAACGCAGATTTTTATGATTGATATGGTTTTTTAAGATCATGATAAACCATAAGAATCATAAAAATCTGCGTTCTATTTATGATTCGCCTACTTTCTTAGCCTTACCATCCAAAAACTCCTTTAATCGCGCTTTCGCTTCGGGCGCATTCTGGGCAATAGCCGCTGTTAGTGATTCCATCATCAATCCCTGGTCCTGCGCTGAATCAACGATGCGTGGCAAAATGTGCATGAGCGCGTAATTGGTCATACCGACGTTGGAAGCCACTTTCCGGGCCAACTCCAGCGCGTGTTCCAGTCCCTTGCCTTCCTCAACCACGTACTGCGACAAGCCAATCGCCATGCCTTCCTCAGCCGGATAGACCCGACCCGTGAGCATCATGTCGGTCATGCGGGCCAGGCCAATTAATTTCGGCACGCGAACCGAAGCGCCCCCACCCACAAAAATGCCGCGCTGTCCTTCGGGCAGGGCATAAAACGTGGAGGTTTCGGCCACCCGGATATGGCAGGCACTGGCTAATTCCAGTCCTCCCCCTACGCAGGCCCCGTGCAGCACAGCAATCACGGGGACGGTGCCAAATTGCACGCGGTCTAAGGCCCGGTGCCACATCCGGGAATGATGCAGCCCCTGCACCGCATCGCGTTCGGTGAGGGCTGACAGGTCGAGACCGGCACTGAAATGCTGGCCTTCGCCGTAGAGGATGGCACAGCCGACCCCAGCCGGTATGTTGGCAAATAGTTGCTCGATACCCAGAATTAGTTCGTCATTCAGCGCATTCCGCTTTTCGGGCCGGTTGAGCTTGACCAGCAGAATGTTGTCCTGGATTTTGGTGGTTAAAAAAGGGGTCATGCTATCGGTTGAATAACGGGTTGGGAGCTTAAAATCGCCTTCCGATAGGGTTTCAAGGCTAAATAGGTTAGTGACAGCATCATTACTCCGCCAATCAGGTAGAGCAGCACTAATGAGTACCGGATATCCTGTTCGTTGTGGAAAATATAATCGGTAAAGAGCGCTACTGACGTTGGCCCTAAGCCGATTCCGATGAGATTGAGAATAAACAGGAAAATAGAGGAGGCCAGCGCCCGCACCTGATTTGGCATGATTTCCTGAATAGCCGCCGTTGCAGCCCCAAACGGAGCCGCCAGGGCAAAGCTTGGGATGAAAACCATCAGCAGTGCCCATTCGGCGCGGGGTAGTAACGGCAGTCCAGCAGCCAGCAAACAGCCAATGCCGCCCAGCAGCCCTACCCGCAAACGACCATCGGATATGCCCCGTTTCACTAATTTATCGGCGTACCAGCCGCCAAACAGAGCTCCTGATATGGAAGAAGCCACCAGCACCAGCCCATAATAAGCGCCCGCTTTGGAAATCTCCCACCCGTAAGTGCGGGCCACGAATGTGGGAATCCAGGCGTTGCAGCCGTAATTGACTAATGCGCCAAAGGCCGTGGCAAAACAGATGAGCAGGTAGGCCGTGCGGTGCCGAAAAATAATGGACATCGATTCGCCCAGCGATAAGGTAACCCGTTCACCGCCTTTTTGCAGGGTATTGGTGCGGGTGGGTTCCCGGACGGTGAACAACAGCCCCGCTACGAATAAACCTGGCAAACCGATATACAGAAAAATAAGCTGCCACGGGAAAATAGACCCCAGAATGGGCACCTGTACCATGCCTTCGGTGGGGATTTTGGCCACAATGCCGGAGCCAATCAGCATAGCCAGGCCAGACCCCAGAAAAACCCCCAGCGAAAAAACGCTTAGGGCCGTAGCCAGCCGGTTTTTGGGAAAGTAGTCGGCAATGATGGAATAGGCCGAGGGCGACAAGGTAGCCTCGCCGACGCCGACACCCATCCGGGCCAGAAAAAACTGCCCATACGAACGGACACCCCCGCAAAAGGTGGTCATCAGACTCCAGACCGCAATGCCGCCAATGATAATGTTCCGGCGGCTGTGGCGGTCGGCCAAACGACCAATGAGCACACCAAAAACCGTATAAAAAATAGCAAAGCTAAGTCCCATCAACAGGCTCATCTCTGTATCGCTCAGGTGTAAATCGCGCTTGATGGGCTTCACCAGCAGGCTCAAAATTTGCCGGTCGATGAAGGATGAAATATTGGCCAGCGTCAGAATGAAGACAGCATACCAGGCAGTACGGAGAGAGGAGTTAGTGTTCATAAAAGGGAATGGATAATGGGAAATGAATAATGCACAGCAATCCCATTAGCTGTCAGGTGCATGGCTGTTGCATACTGTTCATTATTCATTATCCATTAATTTAAAGAATTTTCCATACCTGAATAATCACCCCGTCCGGGTCGCGAATGCCTTTCGAGATAAACAGCGTTTGCATCAGCCATTCGTATTTGCCGGGCGGGGTTTCAAAGCTGGGGACGGCCCGGAAATAATAGGCATCGGGACTGACTTTTTCGCCCCGTGCAATGCGGGCAGCTACTTCGGGCGTGGCAACCCGAATGCCTTTGTTGTTGACGTAAATAAGGGTGCCATCGTCGGTTTGGAGTGTATAGAGGGCGTTCAATTCGGTGGTTCCGTCTTTGCGGAGAATCTGCCAGTCGGCCCCACCATTGATAATCGTTCCTTTCAGATTGGGGCCGCTGAACGTACCGCCCGTTATGGGAATGATGCGCCGGGTGCCGTGTGGGGTTTCGCCAACCGTTAAGGCCGGGGCAATTTTGACCTTCAACTCACAAACGAATTCTAATTGAGGAGCCTGCGGACTGACAGGTGCTGACGGCTGCTGTGCCCAACTCTGAACCGACGATTGGAAAACGAGCAGGCAAACCAGCAGACCATTGGAAAATAGCGCCTTTTTCTTCATCGACTGTCTTCGGGTATGACGTAACAAAAAGACAAAATAATATCGGTAAAGTCTAATCGTTCTTTCTTACCTTGTGATAAGTAGAGCTTATTAATCCGCGTCCCATTTCCCATTTCATCCTGTTTTTCATTATGGAATTACGGCAGTTAAAGTACTTCATAAGCGTAGCTGAAGAACTGCACTTTGGCCGTGCCGCCCAGCGGCTATTCATTTCACAACCCGCCCTTAGTCAGCAGATTAAGTTGCTGGAAGCTGAACTTGGGGTGGACCTGTTCGACGCCATCAAGCGCACGCAATGGCATAAGGTAGAACTGACCGATGCCGGGGCTATCTTTCTACTCGAAGCTAAGCGAATTCTGCAACTGAGTGAGAAAGCCATCCGAAATGTCCGCCAGGCCGGGGCTAAACAGCAGGTGGTTACGCTGGGCGTTTTCAAACTGATTCTACCCGAACGGATTATGGGGATGCTCGAACTGTTCTCGACCCACTTCCCGACCGTTGACATCAAACTTGTTGAGTTGCCCAATACAGTTCAGGTGCAGGAATGGGTGGCTAACGACCGGGTTGATTTGGGCATGACCGTACTGCCGTTAGTCTGCGAAGGCTTAACGGCAACGCCTTATGCCGAAGCTGATTACATGATTCTAATGAATCGGGACCACCCGCTGGCTACCCAACAGGCGGTCCGGCTGGAGCAACTCCAACACGAAAAGTGGATTGACCACGGACGGGAAGCCGGGCTGTTTTTCGGGCAAATCGAGGAGATTTGTCGTCAGGCTAACGTTAATCGCGAGAGCAATATCGTGCAGATTGTGCCCTCCTTCGACCTGCTGAAAAGTATGGTTCGGCTGGGGAAAGGGATTGCGTTCATCCCGGCTTCGCTCGATTTACAGCAGGAACCCCATCTGCTATCGATGCCTATCCTCAACGCCGATGGAACGCCCTTCAAACAGATTGTTATTCAGCACGTTCTGATTCATAAATCTGACCAGCCAGCGCCGTTAGCGCAGGCACTGAGCGAGTTGGTGAAGTTGCAGGTGTCGACTACATACACCCCTACTTCATGACCGGTCTGGTAGTAGCACTGAACCTCGTCTAATCCAGATGCGGTGCAAATGGCTCAATAGAGTCAAATGTGTCTTGGCCGTACCTATTATCGGCTACTCAGGTGCGTTTGTCAGTTAACGAAACAGGCCAGCTTTATGTAGCTGCAACTTCAGGAAAGGCGGTTTGCTCAACTCCAGCCGTACTGAATCCGTTGCCCAGGTCAGGGTCTGACCTGATGTGTCCTGAGCCGCACCGTATTTAGCGTAGAGCAACGTGGCCAGCCGTGGGTAGGCTGTGGCATCGGCTGGTGTAAACTTTATTGCCTCGATAACGCCCTGCTCAACATGATAATCCAGGTTTCCCCGCTCCTGAGCATACACCGTATTGTCAACATAAAACCAGGAATCCCCGATGGCCTGAAGTTTATCGTTTTCCTGCTGTTTAAGCGTGCTTACTGACGAGCCAATAGTTAGGTTTTTAATGGTTAAGGGGGCTTTTGGTACTGTTTTTACTTTTTCTTTGCTCATGGCAACCAGCATAATGGCAACCCCAAAAATAACGGCCTTAATCGTTCCTTCAATTCGGGCAATGGCCCGCTGTTGAGGGGTGTAATAGATTTTATTGGCTTTGTCGACAACAAGTTGATTTTTAAGATACCGTTGCCCATACTTAGCCCAGATATCCCTTTTGTAGACGCCCTGAAGCTTCCATCCATAGGTATATTCGCTGAATAAAGGTCGATAGACCCGGCCAACAAATAGCCATGGAACCAGGTAGCCTAAGGGTTTCCAAAGGATGGTACAACCTGCGGTTAGTACAGAAATCAGAATCAGAAAAGTTAGAACATTACCAATCGACCTGCCAATGCCGGGAAGCTTAATGTTGGTTGGCACTTTGCTTAATAAGCCAGTAGGTGGTTCACTCATAAAGCTGGTTTGATAAGTTAAGCCCGGTATATCGGCTCGCCCCGGTATCCCTGTTTTGCCAACAGAAACATCTCCTGTAGGTAGCCAGGGTCGAACCTCCTGCTACCTTGATTTTTCCAGTAAAGTATACTCATTTACATTACTACTACTCGGCCAAATTAGTTTCTATCGATTCTGTTAATGTTATTGTGTCTGACAATCAGGGTAATACGATCCGCAGAATCCACAGTATCTATTTTGGTGAAGCACCACGGATGCAGGATGTACTCAACGGTGCCTGAATTTAACCCGTAGAAACGGAATAATCGTAAGCGAGTCGTTCTATAAAATCATCGGTGGCCAACGGCCTGGCGGCAGCCTGGTCGTAACAGCCTTTATTCGCTACAGATGCTACGACCGCAGCAGCGGCCTTTTTGACGTGCATTCCGAGTGTGCTTTGCAACTGTGCGCTTTATTTAGTATGATTGCGATTTACACTTGACTGAAGTCCTCTTTCTGAACCTTATTTTTCTGCCGTACTACTCTTGAAAACGTCCCGCATTTTCCACTGCTGTTTCTGCATTTACACTTTAGCCGCGATCTCGGCCTGCGAACCCGTTGCTCTCGTCGACCAGAACGCGCCCCAGAAAGCCGGGCGGCTGGCAGCCACTACCGTTAACCCGGCTGGCGTCATGCTTCAGGGTTTCTACTGGAACGTACCAGCTCAAACGCCGGCTGGTAGCTGGTGGCAAAACCTACAGGTTAAATCGGCCGAGCTGGCACAGGCTGGCTTCACGGCTATCTGGCTACCACCCCTGCACAAGGGTGGCGGTGGGGCCTCATCTGTTGGCTATGATGTCTATGACCGCTACGACCTCGGTGAGTTTAACCAGAAAGGCTCCGTTCCCACCCGCTACGGTACGCTGAATCAACTCGTGTCAACAATTTCGGCCTTTAAAACCAAGGGCGTCGCCGTCTATGCTGATATCGTCATGAACCACCAGATGTTTGCCGACTATCAGGAGAACATCAACGGTCAACTGCTCTGGACGGGCTTTACGTTTCCGGGGCGGGGCAATAAATACAGCTCCTTTAAGTGGTCGGCGGCAAATTTCAACGGTGTGCAGCAGTACAACCAATGGTACAAGCTCAACGGCCCCAACTGGGATTTTCAACCCTATTATAACGGAGATGCGTATGACAACCTGATGGGTTGCGAAATCCGTTATACCGACCGGACTCAGGTAGAAGAGCTGGTGAAGTGGGGCAACCTGCTAACCACCAGTCTTGGGCTGGATGGCTACCGGCTCGACGCCGTCAAGCACATCCATACGCCCTTTGTGAACGAATGGCTCGACCGGGTTAAAGGTCCGTCGCGGTTTGCGGTGGGCGAGGCCTGGCTTAACAACATTGCGAACTTACAGGATTATGCTGCCCGCACCGGCAACCGGATGAGTCTGTTCGATGTTCCGCTGCATTACCTCTTCAAAAAGATGAGCGACGGCAACGGAGCCTGGGATATGCGGGGGCTCCAATTTGCCGGTTTTATCGAATCCAATGGCGACCAGGCCGTCTCCTTTGTCGATAATCATGACACCGACGATAAAACAGGGGCGCTGTATTCGCCGGTGGTTAATCTGAAGATGCTGGCCTACTCGTATATCCTGCTCCGGCACAAAGGGTATCCGTGTGTTTTTTACCGCGACTTCTACGAGTATGGTTTGGGAAGCAAAATCAGGAAGCTGATGCAGATTCGGCGTGAGAACGCCTACGGTGCCGCCTATGAGTACACCACAATCAACGACGCCGATGTGTATGTTTTCTCCCGCTCGGGCGATAGTACCCATGCCGGCCTGCTCATGTTGCTCAACGATGGCCGCACTGCCGCCACTCGTGCCGTTCGGACGCCGTTTCTGAATGCTACGCTGGTAGACAAAACCGGCAACAGCACGGGCACTGTCCGGACGGATAACAGCGGAACCGGTTCGTTCAGGGTCGAGCCTGGCAACTATGCCGTCTGGGTGCCGCAGGTCTACTAAGTCGGATAATTTATCGGGAGCGCTCCCATAATGATTTATGGGTAAATGATCAATTATTGGCATACTAATTGCAGCGTGTAGACCTGACTGGGTCATACTGGCTCCTAAACTGCGGGTGCTCTACAACGAGCCTGATCCTTAATTAGCAGTTCATTGGAGCCGTAGCCAGTTCGCTTCTCTTAGAACAATAATGGGACATAGCTATGAAGACATGTTTTCTTCTCCTGCTCTTACTGAGTTCATGCTATAGCTGTCAGAAGCCAGACGCGCAGACCTGTTACACCTGCACCTCTTCGGTTACCTACAAGACCAATTCGCCAACCTACAAGATCCCAGCCCCGTATCGTATCGACCACTCCACCTGTGATCAGGCTGAAAAAGCGAATCTGGAGCAGAAGTTCTCAGCCAGCGAACCGCTCGGTGGAACCTATACACTCACCAAAACGGTGCAGACCGTTTGCCGGTCAACCAACTAAAAAGCCTGTTTGGCTCCCTGTGTCGTATATTGGCCGCAGAAGTAAGACCACCTAAAAAAGTGCCTGCCAGATCAGCCGCACTGTGAGGATAAATAACAAACCACCAACGAGAAATATCAATGTCCAGGGACCGGGCAATAAGGATTTTTTACGAGTAGACACAATACGAAGGATTACGGAGGTGTACCAAATAGACCAGAATAGCGAGCAGCCCGATGTGACTAGAGTGTCTACTCAAAATTCAGGCTTAAGACGCTGAACTCCGTAATTAGTCACAAAACCCGTTCGCTTAATTAACGACAAGGAGCGAGCCATTTGTAGCCCGTCGTTTAAGGGGTATCAGTGGGGTATGAAAAACCCCATGCGGGGTCGCCTACGCGCACTCGGGCTATCCTCATATCGCTCCGTTTACGTCTATTACCTATCTTGTAAAACTATTGTTGTTAAGGCCCCTCCAGGCCGAAGTCGGGCTACCCGAATTCCCGATAGTTGCTTATGCCAAAGCACATAATTACTCAGCGGATACCTCGTTACGACCACTGCGCCCTGATCGGAGGATGCGTGCATCAGGTGAATCCGGCCGTTGGGTTGCCGCACGGCCAGGCCAACATGCTTCATATCCAGGCCGGGCCGGGCGGCCGTCAGCATCACAATGTCGCCCTCCTGAAGTTGTGCTTCAGCCTGCCGGATGTTTTTCTTGGGGATAAACGAAAAGGATTGCTGGCTAAGCGAGGCTTCTGTGAGGGCCACCTGTTTGAAAATGGTCGAATCGTGCAATTGCGGGTAGTTATAGACGGCCGAGGTCATGTACGAAAGTGGCTTGGCCACCAGGATGTTACCCGGTAATTCATGGGTCACGTCGCTCAGCAGCCCCTTGCGTTCATTCGTGCGGAGCCAGTCTGAGAAATAGTGCAGACGACTGCCATAACCATCGACCCGGCTATCCCGGTAGCGAAGTTTGGTTAGGTAGCTGCGAAATGACTGCTCCAGAAGTTTCTGATTCTGCCGGTCCGATACGCCATGCCAGGCCAGCGATAAAGCCAGCACGGTTTCTATATACGTTGTGCAATCGAATGCCCCAACATTCACTACCAGTTGCTCCGTTGGGTTTTGGTCGAGCGTATGCGAAACGTAGGGTTTACCCAGAAACCGCTTGCCCAACTGAACGGATGTTTCAATGGGTGTTCTACCACCTGCATTCGTCAGATTGGTGAACAATACATCCTGAGTTTGTCCGGCCAGCGGTGTCAATACTACTAAAAACAGCGTAAATCGGTTCATCATAGACGGCTGGATAGGTTCAACGATAGTCTGTAGACGTAGCTGGAACGGAAAAGTACCATAAGCTACTGTTTAATTTCCAGTACCCGTACACTTCGCGGGGGCAGCAACAAAAAAATACCCGCCTGACCAATGCCTTCGACATTAGTGTTCGACAGGAAAATATCCGTGAAACTGAGCGTCTGGTCAGCCTTCAGTCCCAGCAAACCAAACGCGTGACTGGGAATTCGAATAGACGTAGTATAGGTGTTCTGCGACGAAAAATTGCAGATAATCAGTAATTTCTGTCGGTCCGTAAAGCGCAGGTAACTATATAGCTGCTGGGCGTCGTATCCTGCACTTTGCCCGTTATCGTTGGCATATTGCAAATCGTAGAAATATCCGTTCTGAATCGCATCGGAATTGCTGACCAAATGATTGAGACTCTGGTAGAAAGCCCGCAAACTGCGCTGGTTATCGGTTAGCCCGGCGCCATCATACCGGCCTTTATTTATCCACCCCTGCCAGTCGGGAAGCCCCCAGTAATCGAAGATAGTTGTACGGCCATCATCACCACTGAACCCTTCTGCGCCCTCGGCCCGAACGCCGGCTTCCTGGCCAAAATACAGCAGCATTGGTCCGGTGTGCATGGTCGCCACCAGGGTCATGCCCGGCACAGCCGCCCAGGGATCATTGGTAAAGAAGCGTGAGGCAATGCGCTGCTCATCGTGCGTTTCCAGGAAGCGAAGCATGTGCTGGGCGAAATCGCCCGATTCCTGCTGCCATACGCGGGTGAGTTCGTAGCAGGAACCATGCCCTTCCATCAATCGCCGGACAGCATCGTAAAGCCCGACTTTATCGTACAGATAATCAAATCCGCCCTCAAAAATAAAGGAACGGTATAAGCCCGGATCGTAAATCTCGGCAATAAAAATCAGGCGGGGATGCTGTTGTTTGACGCGCCCGATGGCCCACCGCCAAAACTCGACCGGCACCAGATGGGCCATGTCGCACCGAAAGCCGTCGATGCCTTTGCCGGCCCAGAACAGCAGAATGTCGAGCATTTGCTGCCAGGTAGCCGGAATGGGGTCGAAATGCTGACTCCAATCGAACAGGTTGAGTCCATAATTCAGCTTAACCGTTTCGTACCAGTCGTTGATGTCGGGCATTGCGGTAATCGACCCACTACCGGTGATTTTAGCCGGGTACTCATCCCCCCAACCCCCAACGGGGGCGTTCACGTCTCCCCCATTGGGGGTTGGGGGGATGAACGTTTGCCCCGGCAGGTAATAAAAATTGTTGCTGGGCGAGAAACCAACCGTTGTGTCGTCGTTCTGCCCCAGGTCGACAACCCCGGCTGGTTTGGCATCGGAGGCATACTGCCGGGCCACATGGTTCGGCACAAAATCAAGGATAACCTTTAGACCACAGGCGTGCGTTCGGTGCACCAGAGCCTCAAACTCGGCCATCCGGTCGGGCACGCTCACGGCCAGATCGGGGTCAACATCGTAATAATCTTTGATGGCATAGGGCGAACCGGCCCGGCCTTTCACCACCGCCGGATCGTCGGGGCGAATGCCCTCGGCGGAGTAGTCGGTTTGAGTGGCGTGTTCAATAACACCCGTGTACCAGATATGCGACGCGCCGAATTGCCGGATAGCCTGAAGAGCCTCGTGGTTGATATCGTTGAATTTACCAACGCCATTTTCGTCGCGGGAGCCGTTAATGCGGTTGGTGGTTGTCTGGTTGCCAAACAGACGCGTAAAAATCTGATAGATAATCAGTTTATCCATCACCGGGACGACAGAGGACGTGTACATGCGGTCAGGTAAAATTCAGGCTACGGAAGCTATTGGATTGGTACCCGCAAAACTATGGCCTTTTTCGGCGAAAATACTGCGTTATTTTTGCGTTCTTGTTGCATTATTCGTAGTCAAAACGAACATATCGTCTATTTCCAATGATCAAACCTATGAAACGAAATTATCCGGGTATTCTCCTGGCATTGCTATTGCTATGCTGTCCAGCTTTCGCCCAACAGGCGCAGATTCAGCGTATTAATCCCACAAACTGGTGGGTAGGCATGAAAAATCCAACGCTGCAACTGCTTGTCTATGGGCCTAATGCAGGCAAACTGACGTATACAATCAGTTATGCCGGGGTGAAATTAGTGAAAACACATACGGTCGAAAGTCCCAACTATGCGCTTCTGGACCTGACCATTGCACCCGCTACAAAACCCGGCACGGTGCGGGTGGTGGGTAAGCGCGGCAACCAGACCCTCAGCCAGCCGTTTGAACTCAGAGCACGCACCAGAACGCCGAAAGGGCAGGGGGTTACGGCCGCCGATTTTATCTACCTCATCATGCCCGACCGCTTTGCCAACGGCGATCCGGCCAATGATAAATTCCCGGATATGCTCGATGCACAGGCCGACACGAAAAGCCCGTATCTGCGGCATGGGGGCGACTTCAAAGGCATTATCAACCACCTCGATTATTTGCAGGACCTCGGCGTAACGGCGCTCTGGCTGACGCCGGTCATCAATAACGACGAAACGCTGAAAAAAGAAGGCCCCGACCGCAATCAGGCGGGGTATCACGGCTATCACTTTACCGATCATTACCAGATCGACAAACGCTTTGGCGGCAACGAAGGCTACATTGAACTGGCAGCGGCTCTGCACAAACGGGGCATGAAATTAGTGCAGGACGCGGTCTATAACCACATCAGCGACGACCACTTTTTGTTTAAAGATCAACCTGCCAAAGACTGGCTCAATCAGTGGCCTTCCTATACCGGCTCGACCCATAAAGAACAGTCGCTCTACGATCCGAACGGGTCGGTTGCAGACCGGAAAGGTGTGCTCGATGGCTGGTTTACGCCCTTTCTGCCCGATCTGAACCAGCGCAACCCGTTCGTTGCCAACTTCCTGATTCAGCACGCCATCTGGTCGACGGAGATGTTCAACCTCGATGCGTGGCGGATTGATACCTATAAATACAACGATCTTGCGTTCCTGAACCGCTGTAACCAGGCGCTGATGGACGAGTACCCGAAAATTCACCTCTTCGGCGAATCGGTGGTGAACAACCCGGTTGGGCAGGCTTTTTTTGTGAAGAACACGGTTGGCTTTCCCTTCAAAAGCAACCAGCCGGGAGCGCTGGATTTCGTGCTCTATAATGCGTTTAACGATGCCCTGAATCAACCGTATAACTGGGATTCGGGGGTGAACCGGATTCATCAGGTACTGGCTCAGGACGATGTATATGCCGATCCGAATAAGCTGGTAACGTTCCTGGAAAACCACGATACGGACCGCTTCCTGTCGGTCATTGGCGATGATTTCGATAAATTCAAAATCGGCGTTACCTGGCTGCTGACGATGCGCGGCATTCCGCACTGGTACTACGGTACCGAAATTCTGATGAACGGCACCAAAAACCCAACGGATGCCGAAGTTCGGAAAGATTTTCCGGGCGGTTTTCCGGGTGATAGGGCCAACAAGTTTGAGACGGCCGGGCGAAATAACCGCGAGAATGAAGCAGTTCAGTATGTCAGGAAATTAGCGACGTATCGGCGTAACAATCCGGTTGTGCAGTCGGGCAAACTCATGCAGTTTGTGCCCCAGGAGGGAACGTATGTGTATTTTCGGTATGATAACGCCAAAACCGTTATGGTTGCGACGAACACCGGCGACAAAGAGATTTCGCTCGATACAGCCCGGTTCGCCGAGCGAATGAAGGGCACAAAGTCGGCCCGCAATGTCGTTACCGACGAAACGCTCACCGACCTGGCCTTCGTGAAATTGCCCGCTAAATCGGCGGTGGTACTGGAGTTGGTGAAGTAAGTAATCCGGTAGATGGCAGAGTAGCTCTATATTCTTCCGGTTTCACATACCCCCACATCCCCTGAAAGAGATTTTGTTCACTTTTAAGCAAAGTCCCTTTCAGGGGATGTGGGGGTACAGTGAGTAGTGCTTCAAACAGGCGTTCAAACCCTCGTTGCTTCCGCTTCATAGGCCCGGTACCAGTCAATGTGGCGGGTCAGATACATAATAATGCCCAATATCAGCAACAGACCGAAACTGCCCAGCAGCAACGAATAATCTTCCAACTGAAGCAGCGAGTAGAAGAACCCGTAGAGCAAAGCCAGCACCGTGCTGAAGAGTATTGTCAGGCGGAGATTCTGGAAAACATAGCGGACATAAAACGTAATCAGCGTCAGGATAATCCCGCTCCCAATCAGGTATGCCCAGTCGAACGATATGTGTTCGGAGATGGACAGCAGCAATAGGTAGAACAGGCAGATGGCAAAGCCAACCAGCAGATACTGAATGGGATGGATGCGTCGGCGGTCAAGGATTTCGACAAAGAAAAAGGCAACAAACGTCAGCATAATAAACATGACGCCGTACTTGGCCGAGCGCATCGTTTTCTGGTATTCATCGACGGGCAAAAGCAACTTAACCCCAAAGGCGGGTATTCCGCCCGCTGTGTTTTCGGCATTGCTCAGAAATTTGCCGATGCCCTGCTGAGGGAAATTCCGGTTGACCTGCAGCACTTTCCACGACGCCTGGAAACCCTGCGGTGTCAGGCTGCGCTGATCAGGCAGAAAAGACCCCGTGAAACTCGGCGTTGGCCAGGGCGATTGGAGCCGTACCCGCGTTTCTTTGCCAAACGGCAGAAAACTCAACTGAGTGCTCCCGTTCAGGTTGATAACCGATTCAAACTGGAACGTTTCGGCATCCAGCGCAATGGGAACGTTAACGCCCGACGGGAGAAGGTCATTGCTCGGAATACCCGGCTCAACGGCCAGCATTTTGTTGTTGACCCGAAAGGTGATGGCGTCGCGAATGCCTTTCATATCGCTGACGCCCAGCGAGATAAACGCCTTGTTCCACTGCATGAGGTCGGGCGATAAGCCCAGCGAGGTAACCGATGGCTTTTTGAAACTGCCCCGAATTGTCAATCGTGTGTTGTAGAGCATAACAACAAAAATGCCCCGGTTTCGCTGTTCGGGGCGGATAGCGCCGTCGAACGATAAATCGTCGGGTAAGAAATGGGCATAGGCCGTATGGCTTTCTACCTGCCCTTTCGCGTCTTTGCTGACGACTTCATATGGAACCGACAGCACCGGACCGCCAATCGTTTGTTCGCCACCCCATTTGGCGCTGACCTCCGCAATGGCCTGATTACGGGTGGATTCCCGTTCCTGAATCAATGATTGCAGCATATTGGTAGGAATCAGCAGCACCAATACTAAAATGCCAATAACAACTAATTTGAGCATCGTAGAGGTACGAAGCCAGCGATTGATGCGGTCGATTAACGAATCGGACTGAACGGGCAAAGGCGATTGTTCCATTTTTTTTGATAAATTAAAAGTACTTTGTGATGCAAAGTAAAATGATAATTACCTGACTTTGCAATTTTTAGCGTAACTTTTTTTGCGTTGGTGCTCAGGAACTGTTAATGTACAGCACGTTTTGCTTCGTGAAGGCCTGTTAAATGCCGTGGATTCTATTTTTTCTGTAACTATAAGAGGCTGTCTAAAAATTAGAATCGTGTACTTTCCCCGTTGCTGTGTCCTCACCGCGCCACGGAGGCAGCAACCTCCCCGGTAGGCCAAACAATGGCTGACCGCACCGGCGGACCGGCACAGGTCGCCGTGAGGACACAGCAAGGGGAATCCGCAGGTAATTTTAAGAAATTTAGACAGCTTCTAAACCAGGCGGATTCACATTAATCTATTTTTATCAGGCTGTTTGACTCCGACAGGGTCAGGCAGCCTGACTACGCGAGCCAATTAGAGGTTGTAGAAGCAATTATTTTGACAGCCAGTCACGCGCAACAGCATCCATAGCAACGCTTTATAAACCGATAATACAATGGAGGGATTAAGCGCATTTTTTGGGGAAAGTGGTTTTGATACTACTCAGCAAAACGCCATTGTGCAGCAGTTTCGTCGGCAGACGCTTCGTAAGGGAGACCTCTATTTACAGGAGGGTCAGATCAGTCAGCAGTTGGGATTCGTCGAAAAAGGGGTTTTTCAGTACTTCTGCACCCGCGACGGCGACGAAATGACGACTTACACCCCCGGACCCGGCGGATTTCTGGTTTCCTTAAGCAGTTTTCTAAAACAGAAGCCCGCCCGCGAAACCATCCGCGCCCTGACCGACGGCGTGATTTGGGTTATCAATAAGCCTGCATTCGAACAACTTCGCCGTGACCTTCCGCCCTTCGAGTCCTTCTATATTGGGCTGCTCGAAGACCAGATCAACTGCATTGAGGACAGCCGGTTTAATTTGCTAATCCTAACCGCTGAAGAGCGGTATCAGAAATTAATGACCGACGAACCGCATTTATTGCAGGCAGTGCCCCTTCAGCATTTAGCGTCTATTCTGGGCGTTACGCCCCGTCATCTGAGTCGTATTCGCGGCAACATTCGATAGGTGCGAATAACATTGACAAAGTTCAAAACTTTGTCAATGTGAACTCTGTCTTATAGCGATTTAGACATTTGTCCATAAGATTCGCCTAACCGCCAATGACCTTTGTATCGTCAATCACAACTAAAAGACGATATGAAACAATTCATTCTGGCTGGACTACTGCTGTTGTCAGGCCCCCTGATTGCCCAACGCTTTTCGCGCCACGAGATCAGCATCAATGGCTTTCGTAATCCCTCCATTGGGCTGGAATACCGCCGGAGCCACATTTCCCTTCACGCGGGCTATTACCCGACCAACTTTACATCGGGGGTTACCACCTCTTTCATCAGAACGGGGCTGACCTACTGGTTTCTGCCCGTCGGCCAACAACCAAATCCATCCTCATTTTATACCTCCCTTTCCTACGTCCGGGGGCTGAATCGCGACTATGAAGCCAAAAACGGGGTAATGGGTGAGGCTGGCTTTCGCTGGATGGTCTGGAAGGGGTTGAATCTGCGGCTGGGTGCGGCTGTGCTGGCGGCTCCCGGCGAAACACTTAAACTAAATCCGACGCCGGGCATCAGCTATTCCTTCGCCTGGTAATTAACTCAATCGATCTCTAAAAATGTACGTTAATGAAATCAACGCTGATGGCTTCTAATCGACTGATTGGCCTGTTACTGATTCTTGGTGCGGTGTTCGTGTTTATTCCGTACACCCTGCTGACCAGCCTGTTCAACTATCCCGACGTGCTGCGGCAAGACCCCGGCCTGGTGTTGACTCAGTTTCAGGCAGGCGGCTCAACCCTGATTTTTGTCTGGTGGGCGTTTGCCATCACCGGCTTTCCTCTGGTGATTGCCTACAAACTCATTGGCCAGCGGCTTGAAGGCCAGGTCTACTTTGTGCGCCTGGCAACCACGTTGGGTATTGTGTCGGGAGTGGTGCAGATAATTGGCCTGCTGCGCTGGACGTTTGTGGTGCCGGTTCTGGCGGATAACTACGTAACCACCAGCGACCCGGCTATTCGGGCGGCCAGCGTAGTCGTTTTTCAGGCCATTCACCAGTATGGTGGAGTCGTGCTGGGCGAACATCTGGGCCAGTTGCTAACCATTGCCTGGACGGTTATGATCGCACGGGCGTTCGCTGAGCTGCGCCTGTTTCCGAAATGGGTGAGTGGGTTTGGCTACGCAGCCTCAGCTATTTATCTGCTGGCGCAGGGGGACTTATTTGCCACGGTGATTCCGGGTTTCCCGGTTTGGAAACTGGCTGGTTTATTGGGAAGTACGCTCTGGTTAATCTGGCTGATGGTTGTCGGCGTGAGGTTTTTACGGCTTCAGCCGCCCATTTCCGTGGCCGTACCTGCCTAAATCTGGCTACATTTGTGCGTTATTCAGCCAATTAAGCATAAATGAGACAGATAAAAGCTTTCCTTTTCGATCTTGATGGTGTCATTGTCGACACCGCTATTTATCACTACCAGGCCTGGAAACGGTTAGCCAACGAACTCGGCTTCGATCTGTCGCCGGAATTTAATGAGCAGCTCAAAGGGGTTAGCCGTATGGAATCCTTAGACCTGATTCTGGCCCATGGCGGCCTGGCGATGCCCGACGAGAGAAAAAATGAACTGGCAGCGCAGAAGAACCAGTGGTATCTGGACCTGGTTAGCCGCATGACCTCCGATGAAATTCTGCCCGGCGTGGCTACCTTCTTCGCGCAGGTACGCAAAGCCGGTCTGCAAACGGCGTTGGGGTCTGTCAGTAAAAATGCGCCTATGATTCTGGAGCGGATTGGTATGACTGATGTTTTCGATGCCCTTATTGACGGCAACAAAATCAGCAAAGGCAAGCCCGACCCGGAAGTGTTTATGAAAGGCGCAATTGAACTGAATGTCAGGCCCGACCAATGTGTGGTGTTTGAGGATGCGGTAGCGGGTGTTGAAGCAGGTAAGCGGGCCGGTATGTTTGTGGTTGGGCTGGGATTGCCGGACGTACTCACCCAGGCCGATTTAGTGGCCCCGTCGCTGGAAAACCTGACGTTGGAGGAGGTATTGGCAAAGAGTTCCTATTAGTTTCATTCGGTTCAGGGTTTCAGGATGCCGCCGAATAGAACCCGAAAGGACGAGCCTGAAACTATCCAAAAAAGAAATTCCTCCCGCAAAGCAGGAGGAATTGTCGTCAACCTATTCTAATTAATGTCTGGCGTTATTGATGCGGCTACGACCGGGGGCGGCCACCACCACTACGGCTACCACCACCCGCCGGAGCCGCTGGTGCTGCCTGTTGCTGCTGACCGCCGTTGTCGCCACCACCGTCATCGCCTTTCACGTCGTCGTTATTAATTGATTTGCGACGTTTTTGTGGCTGGTCGAAACTCATCTTACCAAGTTTATAGCTGAATGTCAGCCGAACCCCGGCGTTGTAGAAACTCGTCTCCGAATTCTGATTCAGCACGGGCGAACTGAACTCGGACCGTTGCACAAACGGGTGGTTCAGGAAATTTTCACCTGCTATACCTAAACTGGCTTTTTTGTTGCTAAATTCTTTCCGCAGGCCAAAGCTGTAGAAGTACATGGTGCTCTGACTACCCTGCAACTGAACCTGCCGACCCCGTGCGCCACCGAAAAGCTGGAAACCCCAGCCGTTGCTGAGCGACAGGCTGCTCATGACCCGGCCTCCAATGACCCAGCCTGAGTTGGACGCCGAATAAATCGGGTTTGCATTGTTGTTGGTCAGGTTGACGTGGTACAAATCGATGCCCCCGCCGAGTTGTAGTTTCGAGAACAGGGTTCCGTTGCCGAACAGATTCAGGCCAATGGCATCCTGGCGGCCCACGTTCTGATAAGTGGTGCGGATGACCTGTTGCAAAACCGGGTTGGTTGGGTCGCCAAAGGGCTGCTCCGATACATCCTTAACGGAGGTGATTTCGTTGTTCGTTCGCCGGGCAAAGATGGACGCGTTCAGGTACAACCCTTTCAGATTTCCGCTGGTACTGAACTCGACATTGTCGGTTAGTTCGGGTTTCAGATACGGGTTTCCGATAGTAATGTTGGTGGGGTTGGCGGCATTCACGTTCGGATTCAGGAACTGAATACCGGGCCGCTGAATCCGGCGGTTGTAAGCCAGTTTGATGATTTTTCCACCTTTGATACTTTTCGAGACGTTGATGCTCGGTACCAGATTGCCATAATCGGGAATCGAGGTGGCGGCTCCCGCCGTTTCGTTACTGAACCGGGCATTGATGTACGTGTATTCATACCGTGCCCCGGCTTTAATGGTAAACTTGCTTTTGGTCGATACCGTGTACGATAAATACGTTCCGGCGATGTTCTGGTCGTAAAATAAGGTGTTGGCTGGACGGCTCTCATCGAGTTGGAAACCGCCTTCAGACCCGTTCGCAAAGAAATACTGGTACTGGCTATTGACCTGCCGAAAAATGCCTTTTCCCCCAAATTCGAGGAGTTGGTTCGCTTTTAACGGTGTCTGGTAATCGATCTGGAGTGTCGATTCCTGATTGTAGCTAAGGTTATCGTTTTTCTGGCGGGCCGTAATGGTTTGGAAATCAGTACCACCAAGAATATCGGCCACGAAATTATTGGTCCGGTTATTTCGGCTATACACACCAAGTACGCTGAATTCCTGCTGGGGTTTGTAAATTTTGGTGTAGGTCAGGTTCGCATCGACCGTTCCCGACAGGTCTTTAACTTCCACGTTCCGATTATTGATGATTGGGAAGTAGCTCGTTGGTGAAGTCGTCTGGGTCAGCAGGTTATTCTGACTATTCGTGCCGTTTCTGGCGCCGTAGCGCAGGCTGGCCGTGAGCGACGTGCTCTTATTGATGTCGTAATCCCAGCCTAACTGATAATTACCGAACAAGCGCTGACTCAGGGTATTGGCCGTTTGAATGGTTCGGCTATTGCCCGTTGACGAAAGGGTTGTCTGGTCGTTTCGGAAGGCCCCCCGCACGTTGTACTCAGCCCGCCCGAAGCCGCCGAGCGAAAAACCCATTTTGCCGCTGCGGTAGTTGCCATTCAGGCCCAGGTTGGCTCCCCGGTTGCCCGCGCCCCCGTTTACGTCGAGGGTAGCGCCCTGCAGGGTTGTTTTTTTGGTGATGATGTTGATGATGCCCGCCGAGCCTTCGGCATCATACTTGGCCGAGGGTGAGGTGATCACCTCAACCGTCTTAATCATGTCGGCCGGAATCTGTTTGAGGGCATCGGCCACGCTGCTGGCCACAATGGTGGAGGGTTTGTTGTTAATCAGGACCCGCACGTTGCTGCTGCCCCGCAGACTCACGTTGCCATCTAAATCGACCGATAACATCGGCACTTTTCGCAGAATATCGCCTGCGTCGCCCCCTTTGGCGGTCAGGTCCTTATCGGCGTTATAGACCAGCCGGTCCACTTTTTCTTCAATCATGGCTGCCTGCCCCACCACGTTCACTTCGCTCAGGGTGCGAACATCGGACGATAACTTAACGGTGCCGAGGTTCAGCGTCGTCCCGCGATCTATCGTGATCAGGTTGCTTCGTTTATCTTTATAGCCAATAAATGAGTACAGCAGCCGGTATTTGCCGGGCGATAGCCGGGCCAGCGTGAAGTTTCCCTTCGCATCGGCGGTTGTGCCATCGATAGGCTTATTGGTAGCGGTGTTCAGCAGGGCAATGGTGGCAAACTCAACCGGTTTGTTGCTGGCCGAGTCCATGAGTACGCCGGTGATTTTGCCGTTTCCACGAACAATTGGCTCAGCTTCTGAAGGCGTGGCTCCCGGTTGAGCCGCTACGCCCGTGGGTACTTCAATGGTGCTGGGTGTGGAACCCGCTGGCGCCGTGAATGTATTGGGAGCGGTACTGGCCGGAACCTTGCCAAACGGGTCGGCAACGGGTGTGGGCAGGGCGGTAGCGCTGCCGGGTGTTGTTGTAGCAGGCCCCGTTGCGGTTCCACTGGCAGGCGCAGCGGGCGCAGCCGGGTCTTGAGCAAATGCCCTTGTTGAGCCAAAGATGAGTAGAGAGAGTAGCAGCGCTTTCATAACAATCTAAATTAAGTACTCAAAAGTCCGGTTAGATAACCGAACCGAAAAAACAATCTGGCGGAATGCCGTTTTTTAGGCGTCGAAGGCGGGAAATAGACGGGGGAACCTACGGACTGCTTCCTGTCTGTTTTCACCCTGCCAGCCTGCTTAGCTACACCCGAATGGCGCAGGCAGTGAATAAAAGGCTTCGACGTGCGTGACAGCTTGTTCGTAAACCAGTACATTTGTCCACTTAATACTACACTTAACTTATAAAACGCTGTATTGGAGTTCGATGGCGCGATTTTTTTTAATTCTGGCCGTATTCTGTCCTGTTTTCTATCTGTTTGCCTACAATTCCGGCTATGGTTACGATGCCTATGAGTACTTGGTTATTGCCCGTTCCCTCAATGAAGGCTATGGGTTATACGATTTCATTCCGTCTAAATCCTACCTGCTTTACTCCTCTACGAACGTATTGCTGAACCTGCTGGGAGGCTACAATCATGTTAGTGTGTCGGGGTTGATTACGTTGCTGGCTGCGGGCGTGTTGGTGTCGGCCTGGCGGGCGGCAAGCCTGTTTGGCCAACGCGCGGCCCTGATAACGACAGGGCTGACGGCGGTCTGTTGCTTTTTCATGGAAATGAATTTCCTGGAGCCTGAAAGCTGGATTGCCCTGCTTGGCCTCAACGCCTTCGCGCTGGCAGCCAACCTGAATCGGGCGGCCCCCTGGCGCTGGGTCGGGGCGGGGCTGCTGCTGGGCGTGGCAATGTGCTTCAAAAGCGTGGCAGCGTTCTACGTAGCGGGATTTGGCGCGTTTATTTTTACGTTATGGCTAAAGGGCAGGCTAAAATTCTGGCCAATGGTCGTTCGGGGCTTGCTGGTGTTGCTGGGCTTTGCCATACCGTTGCTGCTGTCGGCCTGGTATTTTCACGCGACCAATCGCCTGGCGGTTCATCTTGAATGGACGTACATTTACCCGTTTGGCGGGTATCCGTCGCACACGCTGTTTCTGACCAAATTTCTGCTGAAACTAAGCTGGCTGTTGCTGCTGTTGCTGCTCTCGTTCGTGCTGGTGGGTCAACGGCCTTATCGGGACGTGTATGGGCAAACACCAGCCTTGTGGCTGGCGTTATTTCTCGCCTTTTTTTCCTGCATTGCCCTGTTGAAAACCCAGGCCAGTCATTACTTTTTTCAGGCGGCTGTCTTTTTTGTGCTGCATCTGGGCTTCATCGCCGATCAGTGGCTCGGGTTGTATGAAAAACGGCATCAGCAGTTGCCCACCAAATTCGTGGTATCAATGGGTGGCGGTATCGGTATTTTGTTGCTTATCAGCGTGTTGTTATACCGGCCCAACGCCGTTCGGCGTTTTGTCTCCTTAACCGATTATGCCGGTGAAGAGCAGGCGGGGGCGTTTATTCGGGAGCAGGTTGGCCCCCGGAGCCATGCGCTGCTGATCGACAATGGCATGAGTTTGTATTATCTCTCGGATCGGGAGCCGAACGTTCCGTTTATCAACACCGAAATGCAGACAACGCATTACCTTGAATCGCACCCCAACGCATATGCAAAGGCCTTAGCCGACACAAGCCTGAAATTAGTTGTCTTTGGCAACCGATCCAGCCTTGTCGATGACAGCACCGCACTCACCAAACCATCCAATGTGTATGCACTCCGGCAGTTGCGGACTGGGTTACAAACTCACTTCGTGCCGGTCAAAAATCCTCGTTTCCCGTTAGCGTACTGGGTGCGAAAATAAACTCTCTGTTTCTGCTTATCTTTGTTTTATGTTGCTTTCCGTTCTGATTCCCGCCTACAACGAGATTAAATCAATTGATGCACTGCTTGACAAAGTTCAGGCTGTGCCCCTCCCCAAAGAGATCATTATTGTCGATGATGGCTCAACCGATGGCACCCGCGAGCGGTTAGCCACCTACAAGTCGGTTCCGAACATTACCGTTGTCTTTCATGAGCACAATCAGGGGAAAGGCGCGGCTATTCGTACCGCTATTGATCACATGACCGGTGACATTGCCATTGTTCAGGACGCCGATCTGGAATACGAACCACAGGATTACATCGCCTTAGTTCAACCCATTGCCGACGGGAAGGAGAAGGTAGTCTACGGTTCACGCTTTTTGAAACCCGAAAATCGCCACTCGTATTATAGCTTTTATATTGGGGGCCAGGTCGTTACGTTTCTAACCAATCTTCTTTACAACCAACGGCTAACCGACGAGCCTACCTGCTATAAAGTATTCGACACGGCGTTCCTGCGCTCAATTCCGCTTGAATGCACCCGCTTTGAGTTTTGCCCGGAGGTGACGGCCAAAGTGGCTAAACGGGGCATTCGCATTAAAGAACTGCCCATCAGCTATTACCCACGCTCCATTGCCGAGGGTAAGAAGATTTCCTGGCTGGATGGCATCGAAGCCATTTGGGTCTTGCTGCGGTACCGGATTATGAGTTAATAGTTGTCAGCCGGTAGTGGCTGCTGATGACTATTGACTACTCATCCCTGACCTTCATCATACTCAAAAACAATTTCGGCACGGGGGCGTCGAACCGCATGGGTTCGCCCGTGATGGGGTGCTCGAAGGCCAGCACCTCGGCGTGCAGCCCCAGCCGCCCAATTGGGTCGGTGGCTGCGCCATATTTGGCATCGCCCGCAATGGGGTGACCAATGTCCTGCATGTGCACCCGAATCTGATTTTTGCGGCCTGTTTCCAACTCCAGTTCCAGCAGCGCATAGCCGTTGGCCGCTTTCAGAACCTTGTAGTTGGTAATGGAGAACTGGCCACTATCGGGGTTCTGGCTCGAATACACGATCAGGGCTTTGCTCTCATGCAGATACGACGTAACCGTACCCGTTGGCGGTTCGGGAACGCCCTCAACCAGGGCTACATAGGTTCGTTCTTTTGTGGTGGCATTCCAGGATTCCTGCATCCGTTGCTGCACCTTCTCGCTTTTGGCAAACATCATCACGCCCGATGTTTCGCGGTCGAGTCGGTGGATGATGAATATTTTGTTTTTGGGATCCGCTTTCTTCACGAAATCGCTTAAAATGCCATACGCCGTGCGGTCGCGCTCTTTGTTGGTGGCCATCGAAAGCAGCCCCGCCTGCTTGTTGATGACGATCAGGTGTGTATCTTCATAAAGCATGGTCAGGCCCCGATACTGCGTGGTTTCGGGTGCGCGTGTACCCGCTACGGTGACCGTTTGCCCCGGCAACAGCGGGTGGTTAAATTGGGTATAGACCTTGCCGTCGATCAGGATTTGTTTATTGCTGAGTAACGATTTGATGTTATTCCGGTTTTTGTGCGGCAACTGAGCCACCAGAAACGCCATCAATTCGGCAGGTTCCGCAACGGTGAGTTTCTGGTCGGTACGCTGTCCGCGCTGCCGGCGGGGTTGATCGGGTTTGTCCATTCAGCAAAGGTAGGGCTTCGTAACTGAACTCACTGCCCGGCCCGCTTCCGTTTTTTGTCGAAGAGCCAGGGTAGCAAATCAGGCTCGGCAAAGGCAGTGTCCCAGCTATTGTGCTTAACGCCGGGGTATTCGGTGTACTCAACGCGGGCCTTCACCTGGTTCAACCGCCGAACCATTGCCCGCGAGTTATTAACCCCCACCACGTCGTCGCTGTCGCCGTGAAAAAGCCGGAAAGGCATTTTCCTTACCCGGCGGTCGTAGCGGACCGTATCGCCACCGCCACAAATTGGGATCGCTGCGGCAAACAAGTCCGGGTTGCGATATACAGCCTCGAACGTACCCATGCCGCCCATTGAAAGCCCCATGATATACAGACGCTTCGGGTCGACGTGTTCCGTCTGCGCCACATGCCTGAACAGCGCCAGCGCCGACGACAGGGCAGGTGTTGGTTCCCGCGAGTAGTCGAAATCGAGCGTAAGGGGCGAGGTTGACCGGCCCACCTTCACCGAACCCCAATAGCCATTGGCCGGGCATTGCGGCATCAGCACGATGCCCGGAAAGTTGCGTCGATTCTCAGGGGTTATAAATAGTTTCGCACCATGCGTGAGTTGTTTGGTGTTATCGCTGCCCCGTTCGCCCGCCCCGTGCAGAAACAGAATCAGCGGATAGGTGCGGGTGGCGTCATAATTTTCAGGGTACAGAATTCGATAGGGAAGCCGCAGGCCGTTTGTTCCGACAAACTCGCGTTTTTGATATAGGGTTGTGTCCTGAGCTTTGGTCAGAATAGCCACCAGTGAAAGGAGGAACGTTAGAAGATGATTCATGGGGGGAAGAAAAGAAAGGGAAACGCGGATTTAACGGATCGGGTCTATGGCTAACCAACTGACAATCATTTGCCCAGCCATTCTTTAAACTCGGTCATTCGGTCGCCACTAACGAACACCTCATGGCGGGATTTGGGCGACATATCGAGTTTGAGTTTCCCCGCCGAAAACGCATGAATGGTCTGGATCGCGGGCAAGGCTACCAAAAACTGGCGGCTAACGCGGAAAAACTGGCGGGGATTGAGCAGTTGAGTTAACTTATCCAGGCTATAGTCGACGGGCAGCGTCAGCCCCTCTTTCGTCACCAGAAAGACCACTTTTTCTTCGAGGTAAAAATACGCAATGTCGCTCGTTTCGATGCTGCGGATTTTAGTGCCGACGGTAATCATGAACCGCTCTTTGAAGTCGGTTTGTTTCGATTTGCCGAGCAGATTCAGCAGCGTTTCCAGGTCGGACGTGGTCGGGATGGCTTGCCCAAACTGATTTTTCAACGCTTTAAATTTTTCAATTGCCGCTACCAGCTCGTTGTAGTTGATTGGCTTAAGCAAATAGTCGATGCTGTTGACTTTAAATGCCTGAATCATGTATTCATCGTAGGCGGTCGTAAAAATAACGGGCGTGGTGAGTTGAGTCAACTCAAAGATGCGGAATCCCAGATCATCTTCGAGGTGAATATCCATAAATACCAAATCAAGGGCCGGGTGAGGCTGCCCCAGCCAGGCAACGGCTTCTGCTACCGACGGAATCCGGGCCAGTACGGTAATGTCCGGATCGTATTTGTGCAGCAAACTTTCGAGCCGTTTGGCCGTTAGGTTCTCGTCTTCAATGATAACTACGTTCATGGTTTAAAGAGCGAACGAGTGAATGAGTGAACGGGTGAAAGCCGGCCTGCGGTTTTTCGCTCGTTCACCCATTCACTCGTTCGCCATTAAGTAATGGAATTTTCACAACAAAACGTCCGTCGCTTTCGCCAACCCACACCGGACGGTTGGTAAGGAGGGTATACCGGGTAATGATGTTTTGCAGCCCAACACCCGTTGAGGCTTCTGATTGAGGCCGTGACTGTAGATTGTTTTCAACAATCAAACAATCGGTATCAAGCCGAATATGCACCTGCAGCGGTTCTTTGGCCGACATTCGGTTGTGTTTCACGGCGTTTTCGACCAGCAGTTGCAGCGTGAGCGGGGCAATACTATAGCGGGTTTGATCCGCTTCAGGAACGTTGATCAGAATGTCAAATTTATTTTCAAAGCGGATATTCAGCAGGAATCGATAGGCTTGAATAAACTCCAGTTCGGTTTTCAGCAGTACCCGTTCATTGTCTTTCTGCTCCAGAATGTAGCGGTAGGCACGGGATAACTGGTCGATGAATTTTTCGGATAAATCGGCATCGGTATGAACCAGTGACGACAAAATACTCAGGCTATTGAACAGAAAATGCGGGTTGACCTGGCTCTTGAGGGCTGCAAACTGAGCCTGCACGTTTTCTTTTTCTGACCGTTCGGCCCGCACCTGCACAGCCTCCAGCCGACGATAGGCCCGGCGATTGGCCGCTAAATAAAAGGCCGACAGCATCGCCATCACGGTCAGTGCGTTGTTAACACGCCGACGCTGGTCGCGGCTTCGGTGGCGTTCCTCCTTCGGGGGGCGTTGTTGGTCAGCCAACGGCGGGCGAGCCTCCTGTTCGCGGTAAATGCCAAAACGCTGTTCGAGAACGTCGTCAACAGTATGCCAGATGGCGTAAAAGCCGATGTTAAAAACGACCGCCAACGCGCTGGCAACCAATAAAGTAGCCAACTGAGCCGGTATTTTGAATTCGATCAGAAATCCCGCGCCATACCGATGGGAAAGTCGTTGCTGAATCCACTCAGTAACGCTGATCCAGGCATAAAAGAACAAAACACTAAGGAGTATTTCGAGTGTCCAGAAGGGAATGCTACGGACAATCATTGGCCCATTGAAGGTCGGTATATTGGCATACAGCCGTAAGGGCCAGTAAATGACAAACACGCTTACGGCGAGTTGCCATTTTTGCCGGGCCGTCAGGCGGTATGTCATGATTGAGTTCGTCACTATACAAAGCTAATAAAGGTGGCCACTCAATAAAAAAGAAACCGGCGGAATGCCGGTTTCGGGAGCGGGAGTGCCGCCAATTCGATTACGAGCCGAAGGCAATCAATTTCTGAGCAGGTTGATTGGCAATCGAAAACGCCTTCACAACGGTTTCTTTACCAACCACTACGGCCAGTTGATACGAGCCTTCGTCCAGTTGAGTGAGGTTGAATTTTTGCTGAAGGCCATCGCGCAGACTAAGCGTGTTGCTATACAGCACATGCCCCGCAGCATCGCGCAGGGTGATGGTGGCGGTGGCTTCTTCCTTGCCGACGATGAGTTTGAGTTTCTGATCGTTGGTAATCGTAACGGTCGTTGCGGGGGTTGTGCTGTCCGTTGATTGAGCGAATGATGCGGTTCCGGCTACCAGCCCCAGCATCAGAATAAAGATTTTTTTCATGGCTTCCTGTGTTTTTAGTTTCGTTTGAACACAACAAAGGTGCAGCCTTACCAGGGCGTCCAAAAAGAAATAATGCTGAATGCCGAATTTTGGCCCATGAGTCTGGTTTTCAGGCATCTAAGCACCTTTTACCCGAACGCTTTACAACGCCGTTTTCCTCTCGGAATGGCCACTGCGCTCCGGTGTACGCCGGCAGTGTGACGAAGATGACGTCCTGATTTTTTTCGATTCAGGCATACGATGCCCAGGCGAAACGCCTACTTTTATCCCAAATTCTTACTCCTGTATGACTCGTTTTCTTTTCGGAATCCTGCTGCTCTTCGCCGGTTGCGGGCCTTCATCGTCAAACAAAGAACGCCAGCCGGAAGCCGGAAGCCGCACGGCTGACTTCATCCTGCCGTATCAGCTCAAGACCCCCGCCGAAACCTACACCCTCCCCAAAGAACTGAAAGAAGTGTCGGGGCTTACGTATTATAAAGACGATAAACTCCTGTGTGTGCAGGACGAAAAAGCGGTGGTGTACGTGTTCGATACGAAAAAGGAAAAAGTTACGCAGGATTTTGGCTTCGGCGGTTACGGCGACTTCGAGGGCATCGAGTATGTCAACGACGAGGTATATGTGCTGGAAAGCAACGGCGATTTGTTCCGCTTCGAACCGCCTGCGAATACAGACGCCGTGGAGACCGAGGTAGCCAGCAAAATCAGACGCACCAAAACCGACTTGCCCAAAAAGACCGAAGTGGAAGGATTGGGCTACGACCCGAAAGTGAAACGGCTGCTCATTGCGGTCAAAAGTGGGGGTGCGTCGAGCGATAAAGCGGTGTACTCATTCGATTTGCTGAACCGGGCGGTGTTTAAAGACATGAGCCTGAACGACGAACAACTCCAGGGGGCGGGCATCGACCCCAAAACCTACAAGCCATCGGGCATTGCCGTGCATCCGATAACGGGGGAGTGGTATGTGCTGACTTCCGCCGGGAAGCGCCTGCTCATCACCAGCCGACAGGCGAAAATTCTTTATTCGGAACCCCTCGACCCCAAGCAGTTTCGCCAGCCCGAAGGCATCTGTTTTGCGCCCAACGGTGATTTATTCATTGCCAGCGAAGGCGACGGAAAGAAAGGAACGATCATGAAATTTACCTATCAGAAATAAGAAACTGCCTGAAACCCCTAAATCCCCTAAAGGGGACTTTATCCGCTCTTGAGCAAAGTCCCCTTCAGGGGATTTAGGGGTTTTAGCCATCAGTGTTGGTTGCCATGTCTGTTGCCCATTTGCAAAACAAGGCCCACTTCGCGGCTGGCATATCCCGGCTCGACGGCATATAACTGGCTGATCCCCAATTCGTGGGCGCCATGCGCTGCCAGATGAATTGCCAGCCTCGCTGAAAATAGGCTTCGGTAAACGGCGTGATGAGCGACGCTTTTGGAAACACAAAATCATAGGCATGAAGCAGTTCCTGATAAACAACCTCAAACGATACCGGGGTTGGATAATCCGGGTGGTCCGGGTCCAGGTATTTTCCGTAGTCGGGGGTGGGCAATACGCGAAGGCTGACAAAAAATCCGGTTTTAATCAAATCAGCCACTAAATTTTGGGAGATAACGGCGGGCAGTCCCGGATAAAATACATACATACTATTAGCCGCCCGATTGGTGGGAAAAGTCATTGTTTGCCCATCCCGAAACGTAGTTGTCCTGAGAAATTGATTCACCGAAGCCGAAACACCTGATTTGGTAATCGTTAGCTCCATAATCGTCATGGGTACCGGTTCGGTACAGGGCCTGCCTTTTCGGTAAACCCTAACCTGACAAGGCTCTGTTGCCGATGTGTAACACAGATACCCGTCGTCGGCTTTCTGACCCTGGTTTGCGTATAAACCAGCCTGATCAGAAGCAACCATAAACTCACTCTCCTGCATAACCAGAATGTCGCCTGCCCCATCGGCTGCTGGTATTGACTGGCTATACAGGGCCAGCCTGCCAGCGTCAAATGCCTCCTCAGTTAATCCTGTACGGGCGTCGACAGGAAGATCAATGATGCCGCCCGTTTTCAACAACCGGTCGCGGCTAAAGTGAGTGGCATCTATCTGAAACGTGCCAATCGGGACCTCCGGCTTTCCCTCCGTTAACAGCATCAGCCGTAGTGGCCCTACCGGATACGTTTCATAAGCGGGGACCTGATTGCCAGTACGTTCTTCGGGAATGCTCCCTATAACGTCTAAACGCACCATTCCCTCCTTAACATCCACCTGGCAAACAATGGGGGCAAAAACGTTATCCCTGGCGAAAGGCGCTTCGGGGGTTAACTGTCTGCCCATCGTAATAGACCTCATTTCCCCTTCATACCAGGGGGTCAGGCTGCCCGCAACGGTTGCCGTAGCCGGGTTGGCTGCTGGGCCGATGACCGAATAGTCGGGGGTCTGGTTTTCGTTCACCTCGAATAGATTGTAGCGAATGAAAATGCCCTTGAGTGGTTTTTTCTTTTGACTGTATCGCTGAAACAGGCGCATCACGGGTGCGTGCAGTCCGCCCGCCAGTTCCTCCACCGGAATTGCCGAAAAGAACGTGCCGGAGCTGCTGAAAACGCCTTCCTGATTCACAACCCGATTCAGGTTCAAAAACCGAAGTGAGCCTTTCACGGGCTTGCCGCTCATCAATACCGACTCGTGCTTTTGTAGCTGAAGCAGGTCGCAAAATACCTGACTGAACATGGCCAGACTGGGCAACACGTCGATCATGACCGCCGTGTTTTGTCCTTTTTCATTTTCCATGCACAGTGTCGCCCCCAGCATGTCGGCCACATCGGGCGGGCAGGCTGGGGTTTCGGGCGTAATGAACTGGTTGTCGGCGGTGGCTACGCTTTGCACAACCACGTCCTTAAACCCGAATTCCATCCCACCGTAATAATTCCAGTTGGCGGGCAAATGGCCTGTTAGCGGTTTTCCGGTACGTTTAACGGTGACCAATTCATAAAGGGCATGGTAGGCTTCGTCCAGAGGGCTTTTCCCCAGCGGAGTTGTTGCCCAGTCGATGAACGTTTGGCGGGAATTAACCGGGTCAATTTCGATATAACGCAGATCGTCGTCCTCCCAAATTACCTGATCCTGGGGAATTGGCAAGTCCCCCAGCTTGTGAAGGATCAGCAGGTCCTGCGAAAAATAAAGTCTGGGCGGCAACAATGCGCTTACCTGAATTGGGTCATAGGTGACTAATGGGAGCAGCACATTATTATTGGCGGTGCTGGGGTTGATGACGGCCTGACCCGAAAAGTTGATGCGCGGAAAATCAAATTGACTCATGTAGCTGAACTGTATTAAGTGATTAGGTTGTAACTCCCGTCGCTGTGTCCTCACAGCGACGGGAGTTACAACCTAATCAAGCAGCACACCTGAACGAGAAGCGTTGGCTGAACGATGGTGGCCCAACCGCTAAATTTCCTAAAATTCAGCGGATAATTTTGTACGTTAGCCCGATACTTTCCACCCGATGAACCGAAACCTGACGTCCTACATCGACCTGCTGACTCCCTATATTCCAACTGATTTAATTTCGGAAACGTACCTTAACCGTATCCGGCTGATCGGTCGGCAATTGCCCGCACTCTCGTTCGGCTGTTTCGAGTGCTGGCTGGCCTCCAGCGAACCACGCGTCGATTTTAACATTGGGATAACGGGCAGGCTAAACGAACCGAAAACAATCCTGCACTGGTTGGAGCGGCTCCCTGAGCCTGGTGGTGAGCAGCATAGGGCAGTCTTGAAAAAGCTGCGAACCATCTGCAGCGCCTGGAGCGATAGCCGTTCCTTTCTTGAGTCTCAAATCAGAATAGTATGGCTGGTCTATGATATTCCCGACCCAATCGGCACAACTCCGGTTCCCTGGCTATACACGCATTTCCGCGAGAACGTATTTCTGAGCGATGCGGTGGTGCGGCCGGATATTCTTCTTCACACGCTCACGCTGTTAGACAGTCACTATTCCACTGAGGAACGGGAATCTTTTCGGGTCTTTATTCAGACCATTTCTCCGGCGGTTCAAATCAGCGCTATAGGAACGCCAACAGGACGGGGCGGTAAGCTGCTTCGGCTTTATTTACTAACGAAAACCTATGCCGACTTGCTGCGTGTTTTAACCGACCAGCAATGGCCGGGTGATGTAAACGAGCTACACCAGCAGATGAGCCACCTGGTTGGCCATTGCGACTTTTATGCGTTATTGATCGACCTAAACCCAGGCATACAGCCAAAAATTGGCATCGAATGTTGGTTTAATGAAACCGACACGCAAACTAAATTAATGAATTTTACGAACTACCTGGTGGAAGATGGGCTGTGTTCGGCACAAAAACGAGCAGCGCTTCTGACCTGGAACGGCAGGTTTGAAACGGAAACCAGCCCAATGCTTTGGTCATGGCCCGACCATCTGCTCCCGGCAACTACCCGCGCATTCCAACGCGTGGTTATCAGGCGCATGGCTCACTATGTTAAATTCATATACGAGCCAGGCAAGCCGTTGGTAGCCAAAGGGTATCTCTACTTTGATCGGTTGCTAAACAGCCATTGAGAACAGCGCAAAAGCAACTTAGCGCGAATAGGGGAGACTAATGGTAAACTCAGCGTAACTACCCGCTTCGGTTCGCACGGCTACCTCGCCACCATGCCCTTTTGTAATAATATCGTAGATTAAAAACAGCCCAAGACCCGTGCCCTGGCCCGCAGGCTTAGTGGTGAAAAAAGGCTGGTATATTTTACTTAAAATGTCAGCGGGTATCCCCGTTCCGTTGTCTTTTATCTGAAGTTTAACCGTTCCGTTGTCCAGGTGTGTACTCACCCATATCTGCGGTTGATAGCCATTCTTCTGTTGCTGCGTTTTTTCGTTGACGGCGTAGAAAGCGTTGGTATACAAGTTAAGTAATACCTGACCGATCTCCTGCGGTACGACCTCAATCTTATTTAGCTCTGGCGTGAATTTGGTGATTAGTTCGGCGTTAAACAAGTGATTTTTAGCCTTTTGGCCTTGATAGGCAACGTTTAAATACTCCTCTGCCAATGCATTGAGGTCGGTAAGCCGCTTTTCGCCGGTTCCCGTGCGGCTATGTTCCAGCATCCCCTTCACGATGGCGTCGGCCCGATAGCCGTGTGCCGTAATCCGCTTCATATTTCCCTTCAAATCTTCCAGGATAAACCCCGCTTCAGCGATATCCCCCTTCGTCAGCTCGTGCTGAATTTCTTCGATTAACTCAGTGCTGACTTCGGAGAAATTATTGACAAAGTTCAGTGGATTCTGAATCTCATGGGCAACGCCCGCCGTCAGTTCGCCCAGCGAAGCCATTTTCTCGCGCATAATGAGCTGGTCCTGGGTAGCGCGGAGCTGGCTAAGCGATTGGTTCAGTTCAAGCGTGCGCTCCTGTACTTTTTGCTCCAGTTCCTGATTTAAGGTTGTCTGAAGCTGGTGATGCTCCTCAAGCTGACGAATAATGCGCGCCTGCTTTTCTTCGTTTTCCCGGCGAAGCACATTTATCATGTTCGCCAGTGCAAAGGCTAATAAAATGACTTCTATTGTTGAGCCGGTGGGAAGGGCATATTTAAAGGTAAAATCATTCTTGGGCAGAATACCCATCAGCGAAAATATGATGCAAAGGATTCCTAAAAACATGAACGAAAACCCAATCGAAAAAAACAGTGCCGACGGATAGCGATCTCTGATGCTACGTATGCCTATGTAGATAACGCACGGGAATGTGGCTAACCCCAATAACTCAGTGATGGCAAAACCTATATCGAAATTAATATAGTTTACTATGCCTGAGACGATATAGGCAATAATTTGGGCATTTAAAATTTTATTCCAGATGGGATATCGCTCTTTGACGTTCAGGAAATTTTGAACGAATAATGTATAAACAATGCCTAACAGGTTTGACGCAACAACGTCGAAAAGCGAATACCAAACTGGCAGGGAGTCAATAAAGCTGAAAATTGAAATAATAAATCCAGAATTGCCCGCCGTAAAGAATAAGGCAAATAATAAAACCAGTAGGTAATACGAATAACTTTTTAAACGTGTCGAGATAAAAATAAATGTGTTATAAATAAACATAACCAGAAAAATTCCCAGGAAAGTGAATATGATCTGCCCGGAAAAAGCATCATTTGCATCACTTACCGCTCTGGAAGTTATCGTAAAATTCAGGTTTTTGGGAATCTTTTCAGCATCGAAACGCGATTCCAGCCGAACAAAACAGTCTTGTGTTTGGCCAGACTTTAAGGCCAATTTAATGTAGCATTTATTGGCGTGAGGATAGTCTCTTTTCGAGTAAGGATAAAGATAACCGGTTTTCTTCGGTATAGAGTAATTATTGGCCTGGCCGTAGAAGTCGACAAAAGCCCAGTTTTCAAAATCAATTATCCATTCTGTATCAAATTCCCGATTGTTTTTAACCGAAAATTTAAGCCAGTAAACTTGTATATGATCATTCCAGGTGGTGCTGTCAGCCAGGCGAAACTGGCGGTCGATACCCGGTTTGGTAACCTCTGTAATGCTTAATTTTTTTGAGCTGTCCTCCAGAAATAAAAAACCAGAAGATACATTTAGTGTCTGATCGCTTTTTAATATGATTGATTGTGCGTATAAAGTAATAGGCAGAACCGTAAATGAAAATAGCAGGATGTGGATATAGCGCATAGTGATAAAATAGGAATTGAATTAAAGCAGCATCCGTTGCTAATTCGTTGCTGAGCAGGTTATTGATGAACCCATAGGCCTGTCAGCATGACGGGTGAGGCACTACGCTGTGGTTGCACTGTCCTCCTACAGGACATCAGTATGCATACCGGGTTTGCCTAAAACGTAACGTTACCGTTAACGTGCCGTGTGGCCGCTTACAGCTATAATGCTGACTTCAACCACCGTTCGCTCAATTACAAGGATTCTCCCAATACAGGCAGGAACTATCAATGACTAAAGTAAGGAAAAAAGAATATATTTGGTCATCAACGTTCATTTATTACGTTGAACTGCCTCCGCGAGTAGAAAATGGAGAGACCTTTCCCTTTATAGTGACCAACGGATAAAGAAGGGGTAACCTGTTTTTAAACGTCTTGCTTTCCATAATGAATTAACCACTTAATTTTAGCCAAACCATGAAATCATCAGAAACATTGAAAGATGCGCTTACCCGGGTAGGTGATGCTGAATACATTCCTTTATTATCTGCGGAGGCCCAGAAACTGACCAAGGCCAAAATCACCGATTTTATGAATAGTAAATCGACTCATACCGTTAGCATGGATACGGTTAAATCGCTGCGAAAGTTTGCCAAGCAGCGCATGCGTGATGGAAAAAGTATTTTTCCATACGAAAAGATGGAAGGTATTGAGCATAATGATGCCGACGATCATATGGGCGGAGGTACCTGGTGATTGTCGTTTTTTGCCCTTATCAACGCCTATAGGCGGGTATTGACAAGGGCAAAAAATTGGTACTTCGTGCATCCGATCACTACTGGTGATTCACCAAAATAGATGCTATGGTTCCTGTCGATTCTCTGCATTCTATTGCCCTGGTTGTCAGCTACAATAGCCTCAACAGAATCAATAGAAGCTAACGTGGACGAGTCGTAGTTTCTCACTACCTGAACGCACTGTAGGCCGACTAAAATTAAGGGAAAGAACAGGTTTAGGATTAACGTTGATTCATGGCTTTGACCTGTCTCTGCGCGGAGAAAATGGAACTCCCTTTTCCTTATAAACTACCTTAAAATAATTTTTCAAATGCCCTGAAAATACCCCTAACCGACCCGTCGGTTAGGGGTATTTTCAGGCAGTCTCTTCGAGTAGCTAAATTGTCAGGCTATTCCAGCCTGTTTTAAACGTCTTGCTTTCCATAATGAATTAACCACTTAATTTTAGCCAAACCATGAAATCATCAGAAACATTGAAAGATGCGCTTACCCGGGTAGGTGATGCTCAGTATGTTCCTTTATTATCTGCGGAAGCGCAGGCAATGACTAAGGCCAAAATCACCGATTTTATGAATAGCAAAGCGACTCATACTGTCAGTCTGGCCACAGTTCAATCGCTGCGAAAATTTGCCAAGCAACGCATGCGTGATGGAAAAAGTATTTTTCCATACGAAAAGATGGAAGGTATTGAAAATAATGACGCCGACGACCATATGGGCGGGGGAGTCTGGTGATCGGCTGCTACTCTAACCATTTCTACCACTGAGACGACTGTTAACTTTTGGCCGGGTAATTATCTTGTTCGCAACACAGAAGACAACGATAATCACCTGGCTAAAAATTGATAGTTGCCTCGCTTAACGGATTATATATGGCTACAACTACTAAAAAAAAAGTGGCGCTTACTTTTGCAATGGAACCACAGTTGGGCCACGCTATGTGCTGGGCAGCGGTAGGGGCGAGTTGTGCGCTTTTCTATGACCCAACCAGTGGATGGACGCAATGTAAACTGGCAAGTGCATCCATTACGCCTTCTCCGGGTGATTGCTGTGCTAACCCTGAAAACTCACCCTGCGATATTACCTGGTATCTTCAAAATAAAGAAGATATAGGCTCGTTTGTGACCGCTAAAATTGCCCATAATTTTCATAAAGGATTTATCCCGTTTTCTCAATTAATGAATGAACTGGATCAGGGTCGCGTGGTGGCTTATTTGCTGGAAATGGATATTGACGGGGAGATAGCGAACATGACTAAATTTTCTCATTTTATGGTTATTGCCGGTTATGAATCTACGGATACTGAGCAGAATGTTATCATCTATGATTCCTATTTTGGGAAATCGGAAATGGCGTATAAAGAGTTTGTAACAAATTATAAATGCCAGGGCGATTCCGTTGACGGGCATAAGATAACCCGTAGTTTAGTGGAATATACTTTTTTCTCAATCCCCGCTAAAAAATCCTGACCCATGCCAATCCGTCATGTTGATGCTCCCCAGGAGTCTGTGAACGAATTCAAAAGCTGGCTTGCCAAACGCAAACCCAATACGCGCTTGTTAACTAACAGAAGATTTTTACCCCATAGAATCTTTCATGTCAAACTAAGCGACATTGTTTCCGGCCAGGGATTTGCTAATGCGTGGGTGGTAGCGTGGCGGCATCTGCATACGGATAAGCAGGGCAGCACGGCTGTAGAAACCAAAGTCGATGAGCACGGAAAGTACCTGTTTCATGAGGCTCACTCCGGCCCTATGGTCGATGAGCACAAGGACTTATTTGCTAACTTAACGAACCGGGAAGAACTGCAGCATGAGGAGTATGAGCACGCGTCCCTGCGGCTGTTTGCCCTCAAGATTACCGCCGTCTGGCTGCGGGCCGCCGATCGGAAAAACGATTACTTTATTGCGCTCCCGCCCTACTTCTATGGGTTGCAGGCGGGTAAGTTATATCCGTCTGACGAATTCATAAAGATTACTCAGAACGCCATCCGCAAGCTTAGCGACAAGAGCAAAGCCCAAACCGAGCCTATGCGGGGTGGCTGATACATGACGTCCACAACCGTTCGATTGTGTCGAAAACGACAGCATATTCCCGGGGCGTAAGAAAGGCCCCCAGGCCAACGATCATGGCTATCTGGAAAAAGCCTATCCGTAGAAAGTACCAGAGTCCCAGATGAAACAGGATGCCCAGTGCCAGAACAGGTAACCTGAATTCCTCAATCCAGATCAGCGTAAAGAGCGTCGTTTCAATAACTAATGTGCCATAGGTGGTGGCTCGGTAAAACCACCGGTGATTCAGCACAGAAGGCACCTCCCGTCGATTCCATATCCGAACATTCAGAACCAGTTGGGTAGCCGTTCCATCGAGCCAGCGGTCGCCGTGCAGCTTAAAAAAGACGTTTTTCAGGTAGATGTTCGCCATAAACAGACGAATCATCAGCAGCGTCCAGGAGTAACCGAGTGCTTCGGGATGGAGTAGATACGGAAAATCGGGAAGGGATAGCTGTGTGGCTGAAGGCGCAAAAATCAGAAAGAGGCAGAAATAGCGATAGATCGAGTCACCGGAGCTTAACACATACAGATTGCGGTTATGAATCGAAACAAGTGTAATGAAACAGACGAGGGCAGCAAGCTGAGGCAGAACGCCGAGGGTAAGACAAACTCCTGCTATTGCCTGAATCAGGAAAATCCGTTCGACAGACCGGTTTGTGGCGGGCATGTAGTTGAGGAGCGAGAAACGCAGCGGTCGTAGATTTTTGGTATAATCCTCGTACCCAAACCAGCCATCGGGCGATAGAAGTGTTTTGTAGATACTCAGCCAGTTTCGGGTTTCTGTCAGCACCAGGATGCCCGTCAGCAGACGAAAGACACAAATCGTTAAGGTCGGCTGTTCACTGAATAAGGCCGTATCCCAACGTGTCAGCAAATCATCTATAGGTACGAATAAAAGAGTCATAAGGCTGGTTTAAGGGGCTGTTCTACCACGTCGTAGGTATAAACATGACGGCTGAGCCAGGGAAGCAGCAGGAAGGATCCCGTAGGAGCTGGCTCGTAATACTGGATAATATGGACCCTGATAGGCTCGCTTTCTGCCGTATGACGCTTATAAAATTCCCTGGTAATGTATTTGCAGATGGCTTCTTTAGGAATAGGATCTTTTTGCGATAACAACTGATTGTGCATCTTAATAAACCGGAAATGAGGGGTGGCCTGATAGTCGTCTCGAATCGTATATTCCGGCAGTTTCCAGGCCAGGAAAGTGCCGTCTGCCAACTCGATCTCAAACCCGATCAAAAAATTCTTCGACACGGGACGGGGCGCAAACAAGGCCCAGTAATTATCGAGACCCGCCCAGCAGATATATTTCCCCAGTTTCCGGTGCAAAACCTCGCGAAAGAAATAACCTTCGGGAAGGCACCAAAATAACAACAGAATACACAGTAGACTGACAAAAATGCTGGCCAGAATTTTTTGAGAAAGTATAAGCCATTCCATAGTTAGGAAATTAGCAGCCGTAACGTCAGTTAATTACGCAAATCTAACGATAATGTGAATTAGGAGAAATCGGGTTAATGACTATCCATTAGATATTCTCAGCAGTAACAATTATTCGACTATTGACTGGCCCTCTACCGATACTACGGAACATTGCTGCTTAAACTACAGTTCTATCTTTAGACTCTATCTAAAGGAAACGACGAATGTCTGTACTGCTACGGTCTACATGCGCCATTGCCTGATGCACACAAAGACAACACGACGACAAATTGCCCGCTTTCTGCTGGTGTTTTGGGGGCTAATCTGCCTGAGTAACATCGTGTTTCGCCACGCCCACCGCCTGCCCAACGGGCGTATTGTGAGCCATACGCATTTTTACACCGAGTTTGGCAGCAAGTGCCCATTTCCAAATCATCAGCACACGTTATCGGAACTGACCTGGTTAGACTGCATCGGCAACCCTGCTTTTGATGCGCCACTGCCCGATGTTGTCTGCCCTTCCGCTGCGGTTTTGCTGGCGCCCCGGCTTGCCTACAGTTACGTCGAAATGGAAGGCGGGCAACGCTTTATGTTTCACTTCCTGCGCGGGCCCCCAGCCCGATTGGCTAATTTACCACTGCCTGTTCTACGCGTTTAGTGGCCGGTTGCACCTGTTGCAAACCGGTTTTGGCGTATGACGACAGTAGGCTATTCCTCGTTTACTCAACCAACCTGTCTCTGTCTACATGAAACTATATATCCTTCTATTGATCGCTGTGCTGACCACCCTTGCTCACGTACATGCCCAGACCGGTTCGATTTCGGGCATAGTCCGCTCGGATGGCAAACCCCATGAATTTGCTTCGGTTGCCTTGTCCAAAACGCGCTTTGGCACCCAAACTGATTCTGTTGGCCGTTTTGTCCTTACGGGCATACCGGCCGGGCGATACGAACTGCTGGCCTCGTCGGTCGGTTATGCGCCTGCTAAACGCATTGTCACCCTGCGCGATGGGCAGTCGCTTTCGCTCGATCTGGCCCTGACATCCACCGCCAATTCCCTTGAGGAGGTCGTGGTTACGGGAACCATGAAAGAAGTTTCCAAACTGGAAAGCGCCGTTCCGGTCGATATTATCACGCCCAAATTCATCTATAAAAACCCCGTACCCAGCATTTTCGAAGGGCTGTCCTACGTTAACGGCGTTCGGCCCCAACTTAACTGCAACGTTTGCAACACCGGAGATATCCACATTAACGGGCTGGAAGGCCCCTATACGATGGTGCTCATCGACGGTACGCCGATTGTGAGCGGGCTGTCGACGGTGTATGGGCTGACGGGTATTCCCAACAGCCTTATCGAGCGGGTGGAGATTGTGAAAGGCCCGGCTTCAACGCTCTACGGCTCCGAAGCGGTGGGAGGTCTCATCAACATCATTACCAAAAACCCCAGCAAAGCCCCCCGGCTCTCGGCAGATGTATTTGCTACGGACTGGGGCGAAGTGAATGCTGACCTGGGTATTCGGGTGCGGGCCGGGAATAAGGCCAATGCGCTGGTAGGCATCAATTATTATAATTTCCAGAACCCAATTGACCGCAATGGCGACGGGTTCACCGATTTGACCTTACAACACCGCATCTCCCTGTTCAACAAGTGGTCGTTCAACCGGCGCGAGAACCGGCAGGCATCCATTTCGGCGCGTTATTTCTACGAAGATCGCTGGGGTGGCCAAACGAACTGGACGGCTGCCGAGCGCGGCCGCGACCGGGTGTATGGCGAGAGTATTTATACCAAGCGACTGGAGTTGCTGGGAACGTACCAGTTACCCACAACCGAAAAGATAACCCTGCAATACTCGATCAATACCCACAACCAGGACTCATATTATGGCACTACGTCCTACATGGCCGACCAGAACATCGCCTTCGCGCAATTGCTGTGGGACAAACAGGCCGGGCACCACAGTCTGCTGTTTGGTGCGCCCTTCCGCTATACCTACTACAACGACAACACAAGCGCCACGGCCACTATCGAGGGGATGGACAAACCCGACCGAACGGCGTTGCCGGGGGTATTCGTGCAGGATGAAATCAATGTTGGCCCCAGTAAACTGCTGCTGGGTATCCGCTATGACTACAACTCCCGGCACGGCAGCATCTTTACGCCCCGCATGGCTTACAAACTGGCGCTGAACCAGACTGATGCGTTCAGGATCAATATCGGGCGGGGATATCGAGTCGTCAATCTGTTCACCGAAGATCACGCGGCCCTGACCGGGGCGCGGGAAGTAGTTATTCGGGAAGCCCTAAAGCCCGAACAAAGCTGGAATGTCAATCTTAATCTGGTTAAGAAAATCGTAACGGGCAACTCCTTCGTGGGATTCGATGCCCAACTATTCTATACGTATTTCTCCAACCGCATTCTTCCCGACTACGACACCGACCCCAATAAGATTATCTACGACAACCTGGCGGGCTACGCCTTCTCGCGCGGAGCAAGCCTGAACCTGGACTTTAACTTTTCGGTGCCGCTGAAGATCATTACCGGCGCTACCTACACCGATAACCGGCAGGTCGAAAATGGCGTTAGCATCCGGCCTGTTCTCACCGAACGGTTTATGGCTGTCTGGACAATCTCGTATGAGTTTGCCAAAGCTGGCTTATCGGTCGATTATACGGGCAACTTCTATGGGCCAATGCGCCTGCCGATATTAGGCGAGTCGGACCCCCGTGCTGAGTACTCGTCAACATATTCATTACAGAATATTCAACTGACAAAGAAGTTTCATAATGGCATGGAAGTGTATGGTGGGGTGAAAAACCTCCTTAACTTTCGCCCCCCGGCCAACTCCATTACCCGCCCCTTCGATCCGTTCGACAAACAGGTGAAATTCGATGCTGGCGGACAGGTTTTGGCTACGCCCGACAACCCAAACCGGCTAACGTTCGACCCCAGTTACGTGTATGCACCTAACCAGGGAATTCGGGCCTTTTTTGGCTTGCGGTACACGCTGCTTTAAAAATAGACCGCACCTGAACGTGGTGAAGTAGATTATCTTATCGTAGTATGACCCCACAGGGACGGTCCGCCGTTGCGGTCAGATGTTTATAGAAAATTAATCTCGCTATAAATAACTGACCGCAACGGCGGACCGTCCCTGTGGGGGTACACCATTGCTACCTAATGCTGGCACTTAGGCCTGGGCTTTCTTCATGCAGCAGGCATGGGTGCCTTTTTCGCATTTGGCTGATTTAGCCTTTTTGGCCTTCTTTTCAGTGCGAACCTCGCCAGCAAAAGTAACCGTTGTGAGGGTGGTCAGCAGAGCCAGACCGAGCAGGGCTTTTTTCATGGTACGTGCAGTTGTTAGAGTTCGTAACGCATTAACGCGCTTCACCCGAATTTATGCAAAAACTGCGCCAGTCGTTTTAAACGCAGGGAGCAAGGGGCAGGGAGCGCAGCGTAAAATGGATAACCTACTCCCTGCTCCTCGCCCCCTGCGTTTGCCCCTCAATGTCAAACGAGTAGGTAATCTCAGCCGACGAACGAAACTGGGCAGTAGCCGAGCAATATTTATCCATCGAGAGGTCGATGGCCCGCTTCACTTTACTACTGTCTAAAGAACCTTTGAGCAGATAGGTAATGTGAATTTTTTTGAACGGCGCGGGCATGGCCCCTTTCTCGCGCAGACCGTCGACTTTCAGCCGGAAATCGTCAATCACCTGCTTTTGTTTTTGAAGAATAAGAATAATGTCGATGGCCGTACAACCCGCCAGGCCCATCAGCAACATTTCCATTGGGCGGGCACCGGCGTTATGTCCGCCAATGTCAACGGCTCCGTCAATGTGCTGCACCACCTCCGACTTGCCTATGGCTTCAAAATGAAAGGCGTTATCGACGCGCACAAGGTCAACCTGCATGGTGTTAAATTCCTGAATGGGGGCAACTGGTTGTGTATCAAGCATTGTCTTTTTTGCGTTTATATCAAAGAATTCGTATTTTCACCGCTACCGCGACCCAACTGCGCTAACAAAAATAACCATGTCCGAAAAATTCACCGACGATCTTTTCGATCTTAAAAACGACCGGCGGTTGAGTGTTTACTTATATCGGGCGGGCTTTGGCGCCTGGCTGCTGTACATTTTATCGGGCGCGCGGTTTATGCAGTCAGTGCGTATGTATCGAACAGATTTCGGTGTATTCTCGTTCTTTTTGATGGTCCTGGGGCTTTCAGCCTCCATGATTTATGATTACTACCATCATCCCGCCGAGTTTGCTCATAAGCGCAAGTGGCTGGCATTCAGCTATTTAGTATTAGCGGGACTAATCTACTTCTTTATTCTTCACAACGATCCCATTGCGCTCGAACAGTTACTCGGGCAGGGCTTGTTCTGATTGTTTTTTTTTCGACGTTCATTCCTTCTCGCCAACCTAACAGGCAGCAATGGAGGCTGATTTTCGCAGATTCTTTTTTCTGTGGATATCAGCCTCCATTGCTGCCTGTTAGGTTGGCGAGAAAAAAACCTTTTCGTCAATTCATACAGTAACGTCCTGTCTTCTCTTTCTTTCCCCTTCAGAATGACTTTCCCGTAGAGTATTATCCGACGACTAAACCCGTAGCCTTTCCTTATCAATGCAGATTGACAACGCCCTACAACCCGCCGACCTCACCACAAAACTTGCCCGGTTCTGGGAATTATCCGGCCAGAAAATCCGACTCATCGACACCGAATACGACGTAACCAACGGGTCGCCTGTTTTTACCGTTGCCGGAAAATACTCGACACGCGGCTGGACCGAGTGGACGCAGGGATTCCAGTTCGGGTCGGCCATTTTGCAGTTCGATGCGACCAATGAGAATGACTTTCTGGAACTGGGGCGCCAGAAAACGCTGGCCGTTATGGCGCCCCACATCAGCCATGTCGGCGTGCATGATCATGGCTTTAACAACGTCAGCACCTACGGCAACCTGCTCCGGCTCATGCGCGAAGGCCGCATCCCCGACAATGAGTGGGAACGGAATTTCTACGAACTCGCGCTGAAAATATCCGGCGCTGTGCAGGCCAGCCGCTGGACGACCATCAAAACTGGAGGGTTCATCAGTTCATTCAACGGGCCGCATTCGTTATTTGTCGATACCATTCGCTCATGCCGGGCGTTGGTGCTGAGCCACGCACTGGGGCATGTGTTTCAGGGGGAGGGCGACGTAAAAATCAATTTGCTGGAACGTGCCCTGCAACACATCAGAGCCACTGCCAATTATTCGGTGTTTTACGGCGAAGGCCGCGATGCGTATGATCGCTGGGGCCGCACGGCGCACGAAAGCGTTTTCAATGTGAAAGACGGTAATTTTCGGTGCCCCAATTCGCAGCAGGGCTATTCGGGCTTCACGACCTGGACGCGCGGCCTGGCCTGGGCCATGTGTGGCTTTGCCGAACAACTCGAATGGCTTGCCACACGTGAGGAGGCCGAACTCGAACCTTTTGGCGGTAGGGCGAGCATCGAAGCCTTCATGCTGAAAGCGGCCACCGCTACCTGCGATTTTTACATCGACAACACGCCCACAGACGGCATTCCGTACTGGGACACAGGCGCGCCCACGCTCCACCGCTTAGGCGACTACCTCAACCGAATCGCTGACCCCTACAATGCGTATGAGCCGGTTGATAGTTCGGCTGCGGCCATTGGTGCACAGGGGCTGCTGCGCTTAGGGAAATACCTGACTGACGAAGGCAATGAGGAGGCCGGGAAGCGGTATTGGCAGGCAGGGTTAACTGTGCTCAATACCTTGTTCGAGGAACCGTATCTGAGCACGAATCCAGCGCATCAGGGCCTGCTGTTGCACTCCATTTACCACCAGCCCAACGGGTGGGATTATGTGCCAGCGGGTAGTGCCATTGCCAACGGCGAATCGAGTATGTGGGGTGATTATCATATTCGTGAAGTGGCACTTTATGTACAGCGAATCATTCGTTCTGAGCGCTATTACACTTTTTTCAACCGGATCGCCGGACCGGACCTGCCATGAGCGCGAACCCATTAAGCGACTTAACGAAGTGTTGTATTCATACCATCACGACCAGGCCCTGGCCGATTGAAGAATCCGCCCGTAGGTTTGCCGAAGCCGGTATCGGTGGCATCACCGTCTGGCGTGATGCGCTGGCTGGCCGGGATATTCAGAAAATGGGTCAGTTCCTGCGAGACCTTGATCTGCATGTGGTTTCGCTTTGCCGGGGCGGGTTCTTTCCTCATGCCGAAGCCGGTGGTCGACAAATAGCCATCGATGATAACAAACGGGCCGTCGATGAAGCGGTTGCGTTGGGTGCGCCCCTGATTGTGCTGGTGTGCGGGGCCGTGCCGGGCCAGCCGCTCACCGAATCCCGCAAGCAAATTCAGGATGGAATTGCCGCCGTACTGCCCCACGCTCAGGCTGCCGGAGTGAAACTGGCAATTGAGCCACTGCACCCGATGTATGCTGATAGTCGCTCAGCCATCAGCACATTAAGTCAGGCCAACGACATGGCCGAAGCGCTGAATTCGCCCTGGGTTGGCGTAGCGGTCGATGTGTATCATTTGTGGTGGGACCCCACACTCGAAGCCGAGATTGCCCGGTGCGGTAAAAACGGCCATCTTTCTGCTTTTCACATCTGCGACTGGAAAACCCCGACTACCGATTTCCTCAATGACCGGGGACTCATGGGGGAAGGCTGTATCAACGTTCGGCAAATTCGCGGCTGGGTCGAGAGAGCGGGTTTTACCGGCTTCAACGAAGTCGAGATATTTTCAACCAATTACTGGTCAGCAGATCAGACAGTTTTTCTGGAAAAAATCAAGCAGGGGTATCTGCATCATGCCTAACAAAAAACCGAAAAGTTTTAGAGACCTTTTCGGTTTGACACTCATTCACTCTTTCGCTCTTTATGACGGAACACAAAATTGGCATTATCATGAACGGCGTGACGGGCCGGATGGGTACGAATCAGCACCTGATGCGGTCAATTGTCGATATCATTAAACAGGGTGGGGTAAAACTCGGTCCCGGCGAAACCATCATGCCCGACCCGATTCTGGTGGGCCGCGACCGGAACAAATTAGAAAAACTTTGTCAGCTTTCCGGTGTTCAGAAAATGACAACCGACGTAGACGAAGCCCTCGCCGACCCGCACAACAGCATCTATTTTGATGCCCAAACCACGGGCCGACGGGCCGAAGGTGTTCGCAAAGCTGTGAAAGCCGGTAAGCATGTGTACTGCGAGAAACCTACCGCCGTCAGCGCTGAGGTTGCCCTGGAACTGTATCAGCTTTGTCGGGATGCCGGATTGAAAAATGGGGTCGTGCAGGATAAGCTATGGTTACCTGGTTTGTTGAAACTCAAGCGGTTGATTCAGAACGGTTTCTTTGGTGAAATCCTGTCTGTGCGCGGGGAGTTTGGCTATTGGGTGTTTGAGGGGCACACGATTCCGGCGCAGCGCCCGTCGTGGAATTACCGCAAGGAAGACGACGGGGGTATCATTGTGGATATGCTTTGCCACTGGCGGTATGTGCTCGATAACATTTTTGGCAACGTGAAAGCAGTTTCCTGCCTGGGCGCTACACATATACCCGAACGAATTGACGAGCAGGGCCGTGCATACAAATGCACCGCCGACGATGCCGCCTACGCGACCTTCGAGTTAGCGAACGGCGTTGTCGCTCACTTTAATTCCTCCTGGGCGGTGCGCGTCCGGCGCGACGATTTGCTGACGCTGCAGGTCGATGGCACCAAAGGTTCGGCGGTGGCGGGGCTGCGCGAGTGCTACACGCAGCATTACGGCAACACGCCCAAGCCCGTCTGGAACCCCGACATTCCGCAAACGATTCCGTTTTTTGAGGGCTGGGCCAAAGTGCCGGAGCAGGAACTGTACGAGAATGCCTTTAAAGTACAGTGGGAGTTATTCCTGAAACACGTGGTCGCCGACGAGCCGTTCCCGTGGGATTTGCGCGAGGGAGCCAAGGGCGTTCAATTGGCCGAAAAAGGCCTGGAAAGCTGGGCCAAACGGTGCTGGGTTGATGTGCCGGATTTATAATTATTTCTGGCAAAACCCCAATCGCTGACGGATGAAAAAAGTAGCGTTTATAACGGGCGGGAGCCGGGGCATTGGCTATGGCATTGCCGGGCAGTTAGCCGATGCCGGATTCGACCTCGCCATCAATGGGATACGGCCCGAAGGAGCCGTTGAGGATGCGCTGGATGCGTTGAGAAACCGGGGAAGTGAGGTGATTTATTGTCCCGGCGACATTGCCTCGGCAACCGCCCGCGCCAACATGATGCAAACCATCAGGGCACATTTCGGGCGGTTAAACGTGCTGGTCAACAATGCGGGCGTGGCCCCGAAAGAGCGCCGGGATATTCTGGAAGCGACGGAAGAAAGTTTTCAGTATGTGCTGGCAACGAACCTGCAGGGGGCGTATTTTCTGACGCAGGCCACAGCCAACTGGATGATTGCCCAACGCGCCGAACAGGCCGGTTTCTGGGGATGTATCATAAACGTATCCTCGATTTCGGCGACGGTAGCCTCGGTAAATCGGGGCGAATATTGCGTAGCGAAAGCAGGGTTAAGTATGGCAACGCAACTGTTTGCCGCCCGACTTGGTGAGTACGACATTCCGGTCTATGAAGTGCGGCCGGGCGTTATTAAAACGGATATGACGGCGGGTGTAACTGCCAAATACGACGCCCTCATCGAAGCCGGGCTTTGTGTGCAGAAACGCTGGGGTTTCCCCAACGATGTGGGCCGGGCCGTTGCTTCGCTGGCAAAAGGTGATTTTCCGTATTCGACCGGTCAGGTAATCCTGGTCGATGGGGGACTGACGCTGCCGAGACTTTAACAGTTTACAGTTTTCAGTTTACGGTTTACAGTTGGCTGACGAGCCAGCAGTTCTTGCGTCAGCCAACTGTAAACCGTAAACTGAAAACTGTAAACTCTTTCTAAACCAACTCAATTCCATGAACACCAATCCCATTTCCCGGCGCGATGTCCTGAAGGCAGGCGCCGTCGGTTCGCTGGCCGCCATTGGTCTGCCGACGTACATTCCCGCGCGTGCTTTTGGCGCCAACGACCGCGTTCGGGTGGCCGTTATCGGTATCAACGGCCGCGGTAAAGACCATATTCAGGGGTTTTCAAAACAGAAAGATGTGGAGGTGGCCACGCTCTGCGATGTCGACAGCACGGTCCTGCAAAACGGAGCCGCTGAGTTCGAGAAGAAATACAACAAAAAAGTCCAGACCATCGCCGATCTGCGGCAAGTGTACGACGACAAAAACATCGACGCCGTAAGCATTGCCACACCCAACCACTGGCACGCGCTGGCGGCTATCTGGGCGTGTCAGGCGGGTAAGGACGTGTACGTCGAAAAGCCCGGCGCCCACAATCTCTACGAAGGCCGGAAACTGGTGGAAGCGGCCCATCGCTACAACCGGATTGTGCAGCATGGGGTGCAGTTGCGGAGTTCGGTGGCCATTCAGGAGGCCATCAAACACCTGCGCGATGGCCTCATTGGTAATGTCTACATGGCGCGGGGATTAGTTTATAAATGGCGGCCCGACATCGGCAACAAAGGCACGTCGCCCGTTCCATCCGAGCTAAACTGGAATCAGTGGCAAGGCCCGGCGCAGACGCGGGAGTTCAGCAAAAACTACGTCCACTACAACTGGCACTGGTTCTGGGACTATGGCAACGGCGACATTGGCAACCAGGGCATTCACGAAACCGACCTCTGCATGTGGGGCTTAAACGTGGGCCTGCCCGAAGAAATTACATCGGCAGGGGGCAAGTTTCTCTGGAAAGACTGCAAGGAAACGCCCGAAACACTTACGTCTGTCTATAAATACCCCTCGTCTGGAAAAGTGATTCAGTTTGAGGTGCGCCCCTGGATGACCAATAAAGAAGACGGGGTCGAGATTGGCAACATCTTTTACGGCGACAAGGGCTACATGGTCATCAACGGCTATTCCGATTACAAAACTTTTTTGGGAAAAGAGCGCGCCCCTGGTCCGGCCCGCAATGAAGGGGGCGATCACTACGCCAATTTCATCGAAGCCGTTCGGTCGCGGGACAAATCGAAGCAAAACGGCCCGGTCGAAACGGCGCACCTGTCGTCGGGGATCGCCCATCTGGGCAACATCGCCTATCGCTTAGGCCGCACGTTGCATTTCGACCCGAAGAACGAAGTATTTGTAGGCGATAAGGAAGCGAATCAGATGCTTACCCGCAAATACCGCGCTCCGTTTGTGGTGCCGGAAAAGGTGTAATTCTAAACCTAAAAGGTCTTTATTTTAGACCTTTTAGGTTTTAACCGCACTAATTTTTTTCTCTCCCTCATGAAACCAATCATTACGCCTGAACCCTCGTCCACGAATCGCCCCGTCATCGTTCAACTCCTGCAACTGCCGGTGCTGGTGGCGGCTCTGGGCTACTTAGTCGATATGTATGACCTGTTTCTGTTCAGCGTGGTGCGTATGCCGAGTTTGAAAGCGCTCGGTATCGATGGCGACCGGATGCTCAGCGACGGTCTGCTGCTACTCAACGCGCAGACGGCCGGTTTGCTGATTGGCGGGCTATTCTGGGGTATTTTGGGCGACAAACGAGGGCGGCTTTCGGTCCTGTTCGGCTCTATTCTGCTTTATTCACTGGCAAACATCGCCAACGGGTTTGTTACGTCGCTGAACCAGTATGTCCTGCTTCGGTTTGTGGCCGGGCTGGGGCTGGCGGGTGAATTGGGGGCCGGTATCACCCTCGTAGCGGAGATTCTGCCGAAACAAATCCGTGGATACGGCACCACACTCGTAGCTACCATGGGCGTACTGGGAGCTATTTTGGCGTACTTCATGGCCGACCGGTTCGATTGGCGCATTTCGTACTTCATTGGCGGTGGGCTTGGGTTGCTGCTGCTTCTTTTACGGGTCAATGTACTGGAATCCGGGATGTTCCTCAAATCGAAGAGCCGCGCCCTGACGCGCGGCAGTGTTCTATTGCTGGTTTCCGACAAAACCCGGCTGGCCAAATATGTCCAGTGCATTCTGGTTGGGCTGCCCATCTGGTTTGTGGTGGGTATCCTGATTACCTTCTCCCCCGAACTGGGCAAAGCCCTCGGCCTGAGCGAGCCGATTGTGGCTGGAAAAGCGGTGATGCTGAGCTTTTCGGGACAGGTGCTGGGCGATTTGGTGAGTGGGTTTCTGAGCCAGTCGATGCAAAGCCGCAAGAAAGTTATCCGGCTGTTCATGCTGCTTTCGCTGTCGTTCATGCTGGTTTATTTACTCGCCCCGGTGCATGACACCACCCTCTTTTATGCCGTATGCATCTGTCTTGGTTTCGCCAACGGCTACTGGACGCTGTTTGTGACCATTGCCGCCGAACTGTTTGGCACCAACCTGCGCGCCACCGTTGCCACCACCGTACCAAACTTTGTTCGGGGGGCAACCATTCCCCTAAGTGCCCTTTTCATCCTGCTTAAACCTTCATTAGGAACAGTTTACAGCGCCCTGGCGGTGGGCGTTCTGACGATAACGGTCGCGTTAACAGCCCTGAGTGCTCTGGAAGAAACGTTTACCAAAGAGTTGGATTACGTAGAGGAATAAAGGTGTTGCTTTGGAACTGGTTTTTGGGTCCTGTTTTCTATGCTGTTGAACCCTAAATTGACCAGTCCAACTAATGACCTTTTAGTAAATAAATACTATATAGTAATCGTATTTTTATAGTTATTTACGACCTACTCCTGATAGTAGGTCGCTCTTCTTGTTGGCCGATTTTTCGGCTTCCGCTCTTCAGATGTTGCATGCACTAACTTCTCCCTTTATCACCATGAAAACTTTATTTACCCGCAAAGCCCTCAGTTCCCTTTGCCTGCTGCTACTGGCCGTTTTCCCCTGGGCATGTGCTGATCATAATCTTGATCCTAATGTGCCAAAAGAGGTGACCTGTTCCTGCCAAATTATAGACAACAGTGGTCCTACACCTGTCTTTGATACAAAAAAGATGATGTGCCCCGGTGGTCGATTTACCTGCAAATGTGGTGATCTTGCCTTTAGAGGGGCCATTGTGGAGTTTAAATGTAATTGATTGAACAAAACTACCAGACCACCCAGCTACAAGACAAATGTAAGCCAGGCGGTCTGGTAGTTTAAGTACGGTGACGGTAGGGCTGATGCTTTCTACCCTCGTTTACACCTGGCTGAGCGACGTTCTTTACTTCAATCGGTCCTGTAGTCTGGACGTAAGCTCTTCAATTGACATATCCCTTCCAATAACCGTTTTATGAGCATCTATCAGTAAATTATCTGGTACCCGGTCAACTTTGTAGGCTTCGGTTATTTTGGAAGTTCCTGCCACATCCAGGACCACTACCCACGGCAGATTTTCCTTCGTCAATGCTGCTTTGCCGGATTGCTTCTCAAACTCATGAGAAATGGTAATTATTTCCAACCCAAGCGGGTGATAGGTTTTATATAATTCTCTTAATGCACGATGTCTTCGCTGGCATGATGCCATAAACGTGTTAGAAAAATCTATTAGAATATACTTGTTTTTGAGCTTCGATAAAGTGACAAGGTTCTCTGATAGAGTAGGTAACGTAAAATCAATGGCGCTTCCTCCCACCTGCTTATAGGACAGGTGCTCCCTGATTTTTTTATAGGAAGGGTACGAACTGAATGAAGACAGCTTGTCGAATAGCGTTAACGTTGTTGCATAAGGTAAGCTACTGAAATTAGACGCAAATAAGTGCCAACTGGAGGCCGACAGCGGATTCTCGTCAATCAGTTTGACTACCGTATTCTGATAAACCATGTGTAAAGAATCGGCCGCCTGCTCATATACAGAAAGCGAATCCGTTAAGTTAATAGTTTCCCTAAACTCTACCCTCAATTCAGTTTGTGATTCAATGAGTTGGTTCAGCACACTACGCTGCTGTAGCCACAAATCACTACTTAAAGAACCTGAAATCACGGTTTGAACTGTGGCATAGGGGTCAAAAGCGATATCAATCTGAGGTGAGTCGAGAAGAAAATTAACATCATCTTTATTGCCCTCAATCCAAATGTAGGCCGGGCATGGTTCCGGGATGTTAATTGTAAAGCGGGCGTGTCGATTGACCACAATAGCCGTATCAATCACTGGCAATTGATGTAAGGGACTAACAATCAGCTTAGGGCGTGTTGACATTCAAGCTAACAAAATCAAAGCTGACGCTATGTAAATAAATCCAGCAAAGCTGCTGGCTGTCTTATCGTAGCGAGTAGCCACCCGTCGGTACTGCTTGAGCTTGT